>NZ_JBVPVA010000381.1:0-3770 GCF_055612215.1 Actinomycetospora sp.
TAGGTGCGATGTCGTCGGGGACCGCCGTATCGTCCGCGGGCTCCGGGCCGTGCCGTCGTCTGGCGCCGACCAGCGGTGGGCGCGGGGGGTACGACGGTTGTCGCTCTGCTCGACCAGGACGACCTTGGCAGCGGCTCGGGCGGGCTACCCGCCCGGCTATGGCGCGGGCGGGTCGGACCGGCGGGGTTGCGGACCCGCCGCGTACGAATGGTCAAAGGTTTGTGCGAGTATCGAACCGAGGCCTTGACGAGACGAGCCGGACCACGGAGGCGAGGTGCTGTGGTGGTGGCGTCGGTGACCTCCGGTTTGATCGGGACGGTGGGCGGGGCGGAGGTGGTGGTCGGGCTGCCCGTGGAGTTGCTCCCGGCTCGCGGTGGGCTGCTCGGGCTGAGGTTCCCGGTGGGCTACCTCGCGGTGGCTGTGTTTGACGGGGTGAGGGTGCGGCCCGGGTCGGAGGGATGGCGGCGCTCCCCCGGTCGGTGGTGGCGTTGCGCGGGTCGGGGCTCGCCGCGCTCGTGGCCGGGCAGTTCGCGAGCAGCACGCGCGTCCTGCTCGGGGTGCTCGCCCCGCTGGCGGGACTGTCCTGGGGGCGCTCGTGGCGACCGTGGCGTGGCTGGGCGGCGGGTGGCTGCGTTTCCGCCGGGCCCGGACCGGCTGGTCGCGCGCCATCTCCGCGTCGGGGTCGGCGTGACGACGGGCCGGCCGGACGACGCGCAGGGCCCGGAGGGTTCCCGGATCCCCGGCCGCGGCGACCTCCGGCCCGAACGCCCCCGCCTCGGAAGGCCAGGCTCAGGCAGGCCCCGTCTTGGAGGCGACCGCTTCGCCGCCGCGGGCGAAGAGCGCCCGAGACCGTCCGCCCCGTGGCTTCCGCCGCCGGGCCCACCGGGCTCGGCCTCGGGTCACCGGCGACCCTCCCCGTCCCCGCCGCCCGGGTCCGCCGGTTCCGGCCCACCGCAGCCATCGGGCCCGCCGCCGGGCCCTGCAGCCGGCCATGGTCGACCGGTGCCTGCGCGGGCCGCGGGTTCTCCCTCGGTCGGGCGCCCAGCACCCAGACCGACTCCGGTCGCCAGTTCCGCTTCCGCCCGGACAACCGTGGGTGCTCACGACCGCAGCGGCCGTCGCGACAGGCCGCCTGGTCCTCAGCGGGAGCTGTTTTTCCAGCGCGCCCGGGCCGCAGCAGGCAAGAGGGTGTGGCTGCTCGCGCTCGCCGTGGCGTCGGTGCTGTTGCTGCTGGTCAGCGGTGGGCTCATCCTCACCGCTCGCTCGGTTGATGCCGGGTTGAGCCGGGTCGATGTCATCTCGACCTCGCTGGGGTCGGTGCTCGGCGCCGATGAGAACATCCTGCTCGTCGGGCTGGACACCCGCACCGACAGCTTCGGCAACCCGCTGCCGGCCGACCAGCTCGCCGCGTTGCACGCCGGGGGCAGCAACGACGGCGGCGATCAGACCGACACCATCATCGTGGTGCACATCCCCGGCGGCGGTGGCCCCGCGAGAGGGTTCTCCATCCCGCGTGACTCCTACGTGGAGCTGCCCGACGGATTCGGCCAGCACAAGATCAATTCGGCGTATGCGTACGGCCAGAACGCCGCGCGCGGGCAGCTCGCTCGGAAGGGAATCTCGGGTAATGAGCTCGCGGTGCAGTCGGGGGCGGCCGGCGCCAGGACCTCGATCGGCGCGGTTGAGTCCCTGACCGGGTTGACGATCACCCATTTCGCGGCGGTCAACCTCGCCGGGTTCGCCGACATCAGCTCCGCGGTCGGCGGGGTCCCGGTGTGCCTGAACTCCGCGGTGGACGACTCGTTCTCCGGGGCGCACTTCCCGGCGGGTCAGCAGACCGTCTCCGGTGCGGCGGCGCTGGCGTTCGTGCGGCAACGCCACGGGCTGCCCGGCGGCGACCTCGATCGGGCGCGGCGCCAGCAGATGTTCCTGTCCAGCATGGCCCACACCGTGTTGTCCTCGACCACCCTGGCTAACGCGACCACACGCGCCGCGCTGCTCGCCGCGGTCGATAAGGCCCTCACCGTTGATCGTTCCCTGGATGTGCTGTCCCTGGCCGGGCAGTTGCCGGGGCTGGGGGCGGGGTCGATCGCCTTCCACACCATCCCGGTCGTCAACGCGGCCTACGACACCGCCGATGACGGCGAAGCGGTCCAGGTCGACCCGAACGCGGTGCAGCACTACATCTCCGCGACCCTCTCCGGCTCAGCGACCCCGACCAGCTCGTCCGCCACGCCGGACGCGGCCGGCGCCTCCTCGGGGTCCTCGGCGCGTGCCGCTCAGCCGAAGACCGGCGCGGCACCGGCGGTGCCCTCCAGCGATGCCGGCACCACCGCCCCGACGGTGCTCTGCATCAACTGATGAGCTGCACCATCGGGGGCCGGCCGGGCCGTTTGTGGTTGAGCTCGGGCGGCTGCAGCCAGCGGCGGCCCGGGAGCGAATCGTTCGGGGCAGCCGTCGCTCCGGGCTGTGAGGGCCCAGCCCGAGGCCCTGCGGGACGGGGTGGGCGTCCGACGTCGCGCTGGCACGGTGCTGGCCGGTTTAGGTGGTGTCGGGGTCGAGCGGTGCGGGGGCCGCGGGCGCGGGCACTTGGTGTGCGGACTGCCGGTGGTGCGGACCGGGCCCCGGCTCCGGTGAGCTTGCGTAGGGCTGGGACGGGGTGCTCAGCAGGGAGCGTCCGAGCATCTCGCCGGGGCGGGTGAGACCGCGCAGCTGTTGTAGTGGTTCGCGGAGATCGGAGAGGGGTTGGCGCAGCTGAGCGACCTCGGGGCCGAGTTCGCGTTGCACACTGCGTTGCGCGTCGTCGGCGAAGGAGCGCAGGCGGCGCACGGTGCGGGCCGTCCAGGTCAGCGCAGCCGGCAGCCGCTCGGGGCCGAGGATGAACAAGCCGAGGAGCGCGAGCACCAGCAGCTTCTCGACGCTCAGGTCCGCGAACACCGTGCCCTCCTCTGCCGAACCCTCACCGCGACCACGCTCGCCTCCGGGATGGCGGGAGCTGTCGTACGGCCACCGTGTCCCCCTCTTACGGCATTCCGGTCGTCATCGCCACGCCGGTGTTCGGCTTGCCGCCGACGCAGCCGCTGACGGGACCGCCCGCCTTCGAAGCGTCGGCCGATGCGCGGTCGACCCAGCCGCGCGTGTGTGCTCGTGCTCAGGTGCTGTCCCAGGTGGCGGCACTGCTGGGGCACCACCGTGGTGTGCTCGGCGGTATCGACGGCCCGACGCCGCGAAGAGGCACGCAACACCCCCTGCCCCACCATCATCACGAACGTGGACACCAGCTGGGCCAGGCTGGAGCAGAACGTTAGGAACGGAAACGGTGAGGGGTCAGGGATCACCTCAAGCACTCCAAGCACGACCCTCCCCGCGGTCAGCACGGCGAAGGTGACGATCGCAGCGGCAGTACCCCACCTGGCCACCAACCACCCGGCGAGCCGCTACCGCGGGTTGCACCGCGAATAAGCGGCTCGGTCACAGCGCGGCGTCGCCGGTCACGGTTGCGGAGCCCGCGGGGTCATGACGGTGGCGGTGTTCGCCAGCGGGGTGGCGGGGCGCGGGGGCGCGGGTGCTGCCGGGACACGGACGTGGTGGGAGATGCGGAGCAGGACCGCGACGAGGATGTAGTTGGCCAGCAGCGAGGAGCCGCCGTAGGACAGGAACGGCGCGGTCAGCCCGGTCTCGGGGATGAGGTTCGTGACGCCGCCCACGACGATGAACACCTGCAACCCCAGACCTAAGGACAGTCCAGCGGCGAGCAGGGTGGAGAAGCC
>NZ_JBVPVA010000479.1:0-5673 GCF_055612215.1 Actinomycetospora sp.
ACGCTCTACCAGATCTCCCAGCGGTTCCCGAGCTTCGTCAAGGGTCTGCTCCGCAAGGGGGCGGTGGCCCAGCTCCCCGAGGGCTACGAGGTCGACACCCACTTCAACCCGCCGTACGACCCGTGGGACCAGCGGATGTGCATGGTCCCCGACGGCGACCTGTTCAAGGCCATCCGGCGTGGTGACGCCGACATCGTCACGGACCGGATCGAGACCTTCACCGAGACCGGCATCCGGCTGAGCTCGGGCCAGGAGCTCGAGGCGGACATCGTGATCACCGCGACGGGGCTGAACCTGCAGATGTTCGGCGGAGCGGGCCTCGAGGTCGACGGCGAGCCGGTGCACCTGCCGGACACCATGGCCTACCGCGGCATGATGCTCTCCGGCGTGCCGAACCTGGTCTTCATGATCGGGTACACGAACGCCTCCTGGACGCTGAAGGTCGACCTGGTGGCCGAGTACTTCTGCCGGCTGCTGGGCTGGATGGACGCCCACGGCCAGGCCGTCGCCGTCCCGCAGCGCGACCCCGCGGTCGAGGAGCGCCCGCTGCTGGACTTCGAGGCGGGCTACGTCAAGCGCTCGATCCACGAGCTGCCCAAGGGCGGCGATCGCGCGCCGTGGACGCTCGCGATGAACTACGCGATCGACGCGGTCGCGCTGCGCCGCGCCCGGATGGACGACGGCATGCGCTTCGAGCCGGTCCGCGCGCCGGTCCGAGCGTGACCTCGGCCCCCGGAGCCCCGGCCGGACGCACCGGCGCGACCGTCGGCGTCGTCGCCCCCGGGGCGATGGGGACCGCGCTCGGGCGCTGCCTCGCCGCGGGCGGGCACCGGGTGCTCATGACGGCGGCCGGGCGCTCGGCCGCGACGGCCCGCCGGCTCGCCGACGCGGGGATCGGGGATGCCGGGTCGGTCGACGCCGTCGTGGGGGCGGCGGCGGTGGTGATCAGCGTCGTCCCGCCCGCCACGGCCCGCGCCGCGGCCGACGAGATCGCCGCGAGTGCCCGGCGGACCGGCGCACGCCCGCTGCTGGTCGAGGCGAACGCGGTCGCGCCGGCGACGGTGGCCGAGGTCGCCGACACGGTCGGCGCCGCCGAGCTCGACGTCGTCGACGCCGCGATCTCGGGCCCGCCGCCCCATCCCGACGCCGAGCACCCCACCCGGATCTTCCTCGCTGGGCCGCGCACGGCGGAGATCGCGGGCCTCGACGTGCCCGGCGTGCGCTGGATCGCGCTCGAGGGCGGGCTCGGCGCCGCCAGCGCCGCGAAGATGTGCACGGCGTCGGTGCGCAAGGGCCACCAGGCCCTGCTCGCACACGCCGTGCTGACCGCGGAGCACCACGGCGTCCTCGACACCGTGCTCGCGGACCTCCGTCTGGACTTCCCCCACGACGACGTCGGGCACGCCGCCGCGGCCGCGACGAAGGCGTGGCGGTTCGTCGACGAGATGACCGAGATCGCGGCCACCCAGGCCGGGGCCGGCCTGACCCCGGACCTGTTCGAGGCGCTGGCGACCGTCTACCGCCACCTCGCCACCTCGGAGTGGGGGGCGCGGCGCCCGGAGGACGTGCCCGCCGGGCTCACCTCGGCCGCCGGGCTCCACCCGCGTCCCGACGCTCCCTGATCCGTCCGGGGCGTCCCGCGGGGAATGCGGCGGAAATGGTCCGAGTGGGTTCAGTTCGCCCCCGGACGGCCCAGCGCGCCACCCTGGTGGCCGCCGTTCGACGCAACGGCTCCGTCGCCGGGTCACACACACAGATGCACCGTTCCGGCGCAACCGCACCCCCCGAACACCCGATTGACGAATAGCGTCACGGAGAATCGCGATCGCGTCGCTCGTCCGTGACAGTGGCCCCGTACAGGTCCCTCGGACGGGGGTGTACGGTTCGCGCTCGGTCATTCCGACGTGGGGGAATCCGTCGGTTTCCATAGGTGTTCCCGGGCGGTCTTCGCGTTCGGGTTCGGACGATGCAGAGGACGGTGTGATCCGCCGATGAGCCGGGTGCTCGACTATCTCCCTCACGGCGATCTCGTGACCGACGAGCAGTGGGGGAAGCGCCACCGCTTCCTCCTCTGGGTCCTCGTCTCGCTGTGCCCGGCGCTCGCGATCTTCGGGCTCGCGGTGGGCGACGGGCTCGAGCTGAGCCTCGGGATCGCGTTGATCCCGGCGCTCACCGCACTCGGGGGCTGGCTCACGCGCGGCCACCGGACCACGGGGTCGCTGTTCGTCACCGCCGGCCTGTCGGCGTCCAGCGCCGGGCTGGTGATCCTCTCCGGCGGCTACATCGAGGCGCACTTCGCCTTCTTCGTGATCATCGGCTTCCTCGCGCTCTACCAGAACTGGGTGCCGTTCGTCTTCAACATCGCGTTCACGACGCTGAGCCACGGCCTCGGGTCGTTGCTCGTGCCGACCCTGATGTTCAACCACCACATGGGCCAGATGGACCCGTGGCTGTGGTCGGTCATCCACGGCGTCGCCGTGCTCCTCGCGTGCATCGGCGTGTCGATCTTCTGTCGCATCACCGAGGACGAGCAGCGCCTGCGGGCCGAGCTGGCCAAGGAGCTCGCCAACGCCGAGATCCGCCAGCAGGAGTTCACCTCGGAACTGCTGCTCAACCTGGCCCGGCGCAACCAGAGCATGTTCCACCGTCAGCTCGACATCATCAACGATCTCGAGGAGCGCGAGCGCGACCCGGACGCCCTCGCCGAGCTCTTCCGGCTCGACCACCTGGCCACCCGGGTGCGGCGCAACGCCGAGAGCCTCCTGGTGCTCTCCGGTGAGCAGCCCGCCCGCGTGTGGTCGGCCCCGGTGCCGCTGCGCGACGTGGTCCGCGCCGGCATCGCCGAGACCGAGGACCTCGAGCGGGTCGCCTTCTCCGTCGACGAGCGCCCGCGGGTGATCGGCAGCGCCGTCGCCGACGTCACGCACATGATCGCGGAACTGACCGAGAACGCGGTCCGCTTCTCGCCGCCCACCTCCACGGTCAACATCAAGAGCCGCGTCTACCACCGCGCTCCCGGTGCCCAGCTCGTGATCATCGAGGACATCGGCGTCGGGATGCCCTACGAGGAGCTCGGGGCCGCGAACCGGTTGCTCGCCGGCCCGCAGGAGGTCGACGTCACGGTCTCCCGGCGCCTCGGCTTCCACGTGGTGTCCCGGCTCGCCTCGCGCCACGGCATCGAGGTGTCGCTGACCCCGACGCCGGGCTGCGGCCTGACCGCGGTCATCGTCCTCCCGGCGGCGCTGTTCGCCGAGCCGGCCGCTCCCGAGCCGGCCCCGGCCCTCACCCAGCCCCACGACGCCGTGCCGTGGCCCCGCGAGCTCGACCAGCCCGTCGCCGCGGGCCACGCCTCCGACGGCCGCCACTCGTGGCCGGGCCGCTCGCCGGCCGACGTCGTGCCCGGTCCCGCGACGGGGGTCGACGAGCCGGTGGTCATCGAGCAGGTCGTCTCCGAGACCGGGTCGGGGACCGCGCGGCCGGACCGTCCCGGGAACGCGGAGCCGGCCCCGGTGCGCGCGGGTGCCCACGCCACGCCGCGCCGCTCGCACGGCCTCATCCACCCGACCGTCGTGCCCGCCGCGGAGGGGTCGCCCTCGCCGTGGCCGTCACGGCCGGCCGAGACCCGCGCCTCCGACACGCCCGCCCCGGCGCCGCGCACCCCGCACGAGTCCGAACGGCCCGTGCTGAAGCGCCGCGTCCCGCAGACCCACCTCGCGCCCGAGCTGATGCGCCGGCGCCCGGGCCCCGCCGCCGACCCCTACGCGGGCCGGGGGAACGGCAACGGCAACGGCCACTCCGGTGGGAACGGGAACGGGAACGGCCACCCGGGCCTCGGCACCGGCAACGGCCACCAGGGCAACGGCAACGGCCACCAGGGCAACGGCCACCAGGGCAACGGCCACCAAGGCAACGGCAACGGTCACCCGGGCAACGGCCACGGCCGCCCGGGCGACGACCACGCCGGTCAGGGCCCGGCCGGAGCGCTCAGCGCACTGTCCCAGTACCAGGCCAGCCGCCGCGCGGCGCGGGACGCCCTGTCCGAGGACCCCGCCCGCGCCGACATGGGCGCCGCCCAGGGCGCCGACACCGACACACACGACGGAGGACGCTCGTGACCGCTCCCAACGGAGCCCTCGACTGGCTGCTCTCCGACTTCGCCTCCGAGACCCCGGGCGTGCGCCACGTCCTGGTGGTGTCCGCGGACGGCCTGCGCCTGGCGGTCAGCCACGGCGTCGAGCCGATGCTCGCCGACCAGCTCTGCGCCGCGACGTCGGGACTGGTCAGTCTGGCCCGCGGCACCGCGACGCTGCTCGAGGCGGAGCCGGTGACCCAGACGATCGTCGAGATGGCGGGCTGCTACCTGTTCGCCACCTCGATCAGCCTGGGCTCGACGCTCGCCGTGCTGACCGACCGCACCGCCGACATGGGGCTGGTCGGGTACGAGATGACCATGCTGGCCGCGCGGGTCGGCCACGCCCTCACCCCGAGCTCGCGGGTGCAGGTCGAGGGATGACCGTGGACCGACGTTCCGGTCCGCCTGCGCAGGACGGCGGGCGCGTGGTGCCCAACTACGCGTTCACCGCCGGTCGTACCCGCTCCACCCGGATCGACATGCCGATGGAGGCGCTGGTGACGGCGACCGAACTCGGCCTCGCCAAGCGCTCGGGGCTCGCCCCCGAGCACCGGGCGATCCTCGAGGCCGCCGTCGAGCCGCTCTCGCTCGCCGAGATCGGGAGCCTGCTCGGCGTACCCGTCGGCGTGGCCCGGGTGCTGGTCAGCGATCTCGCCGCCGACGACCACCTCGCCGTCCACCTGCCGCTCGTCGGACCCGACGGCCGACCCCGACGCGAACTCCTGGAGAGGTTGCTCGATGGACTACGCGCCCGCTGAGCGTGCGCCCGCGCCGGCCGCCGCCCGCGACGGGCTGCTCCCGCTCAAGATCCTCATCGCCGGCGGGTTCGGCGTCGGCAAGACGACGCTCGTGCGCTCGCTGTCGGAGGTCCCGCCGCTGTCGACCGAGCAGGAGATGACGAGCCTGTCCGACGGCGTCGACGACGCGAGCGTGGTGCCCGACAAGACGACGACCACCGTCGCCATGGACTTCGGGCGCATCACGGTGGACGAGAAGCTCGTCCTCTACCTGTTCGGCACGCCCGGCCAGTCCCGGTTCTGGTTCATGTGGGACGAGCTGGCCCGGGGCGCGGTGGGCGCGGTGATCCTGGTCGACCTGCGTCGCATCGACGACTGCTTCGCGGCCATCGACTACTTCGAGAACCGCGGGGTGCCGTTCGTCGTCGCCGTCAACGGCTTCCCGGGCACCGCCGGGTTCGACGACGAGACGGTCCGCGACGCACTGGCGTTGCCGCCGCACTCACCGCTGGTGCGGGTGGACGCCCGCGACGACGGGTCGTGCACGGCCGCGCTGGTGACGCTCGTGGAGCACGCCCTGTCCCGCAGTGCCTGAAGGGGGGTCGGCCCGTCAGCGCAGGCCGGCGGCGGGCCGGACCTCCCACAGCGTCCACAGGGGCGCGTAGCCGAGGCGTGGCCAGAAGACCGAGGACAGCGGGTTCGGCGGGTTGTAGTAGAGGTAGGTGCCGCGCACCGGCCCGTCCCGGCCGCCCGACTCGAGCACCCCGAGCGCCGTCGCCACCAACTGCGCCCCCACCCCGCGGC
>NZ_JBVPVA010000586.1:0-8437 GCF_055612215.1 Actinomycetospora sp.
AGGTGCTCGGCCAGGCCGCGGGCGGTGGCGAGCACCTCCGCGGACTCCGGGGTGAGCGCCCCGTCGGGGTCCCGTTCCACCATCGCGAGCACCATCAGCGCACCACCCCCAGTTCGGCGAGGACGTCCACGACGGCGGGCGCCGCGTCGGCCCCGTGGCCCAGCACGACGGTCTCCGCGCGGGCCTCGGGTCGGTGGCGCAGGCGCCGGGTCCGCAGACCGCCGGACGTCGGGGCGGCCGGGAGCACCCGGACCGGGGCCTTCTTCGCCCGCAGCCGGCCCTTGATCGTCGGGTAGCGGGGGAGGTTCAGGCCCTCGAGCACCGTGGCGACGGCGGGCAGAGGCGCCTCGTGGACCTCCACGCCGCCGCCGGCTTCGCGGCGCAGCGACACGTGACCCTCGCCCAGCTCGATGCCCTTGACCCCGCCGACCAGGGGCCGTCGGAGCGCACAGGCCACGCGGACCCCGACCTGGGCATGCCCGGCGTCGGCGGAGGCGGCGCCGAAGAGGACGAGATCGTACGGCGGCAGGTCGGGCAGTGCGCCGGTGATCGCCGCCGCAGTGGCCTCGGGATCCCCGTCGGCGCCGGGGGCGTCGACGCGCACCGCGTGGTCGGCGCCCATCGACATCGCGTAGCGCAGCTGCTCCTCGGTCTCCGGCGCACCGACGGTCAGCACCCCCGCGGACCCGCCGGTGCGCTCGGCGATGCGCACCGCCTCCTCGACCGCGCACTCCTCGTGCGGGCCGATGGTGAAGCCGAGGTGGCGGGTGTCCACGGCCGCGCCGTCCGCCGTCAGCAGGATCTCAGCGCCCACCGCGGGCACGCGCTTGATGCACACCAGGACGTCCACTCCCGCGTCACCCCCGCATCCGGGCGTCGTCGGGGTCGAACAGTGGCGTGCGCCCCACGCGGGCGACCGTGACCGGGTACCGCTCCCCCAGGTACTCGACGAGCAGGTCGGCGCCCTCGACGGCGAGCCGGGGCGGCAGGTAGGCCATGAGCAGATACGTCCCGAGTGAGGGGGCGGCGCCCGCGCTGGTGACGTACGACGGCCGGCCGCGGCGGTCGACGATGCGCTGCCCGTCGGTCATGAGCAGCGGCTCCCCGCCCTGCGGGTAGCGCCGCAGGCCGGCGGCGTCGCGGGCGTCGTCGAGGCGCAGCGTGCACAGCGTCGCCTCGGGCTCGCCCTCGCGGGCCTTGGTGTAGGCGGCCTTCCCGACGAAGTCCGCGGACTTCAGCCCCGGCAGCGCGAGCCCGGCCTCCACGGGCCCGTGCTCGGCGTCGAGCTCGTGGCCCATGAGCCGGTAGCCCTTCTCGATCCGCGCGGTGGTGCCGTAGACCCCGATGCCGGCGGGGACGAGACCGTGCGGCGCGCCGGCCTCGACGAGCGTGTCCCACAGGCGCAGGCCCGCCTCGGTCGGCGCGTGCAGCTCCCAGCCGAGCTCGCCGACGTAGGACAGCCGCAGCGCGAGGACCGGGGTCGAGCCGATCGTCAGCTCCCGCGCGGTCGCGAACGGGAATCGGTCGTCGGAGACAGCATCATCGAGGTCGTCGGTGACCGCGGCGAGGACGTCCCGCGCCCGCGGGCCCCAGAGCCCGAGGGTGCACACCGCGGAGGTCACGTCCTCGAGCACGACCGAGCCGTCGTCGGGCAGGTGACGTCGGAACCACGCCAGGTCCCGGGCACCGTCGGCGCCCCCAGTGACCACACGGAACCGGGACACGCCGAGGCGCACGACGGTCAGGTCGCTGCGGAACCCGCCGTCGGGACCCAGGACGGGGGTGTAGATGACCCGCCCGACGGGCCGGTCCATCTGCGCGATCGTCAGGTGCTGGAGGTACGCGAGCGCCCCGGGACCGCGCACGTCGAACTGCGAGAACGCGCTGAGGTCGATCACCGCGACGCCGCGGCGCATCGCCAGGTGCTCGGCGTTGATGATCGGCGACCACCAGCGCGCGTCCCACTCGTGCGGGCGGTCCTCGACGCCGAACTCGGCGACGAGCGGCGCGTTGGCCGCGTACCACTGCGGGCGCTCCCAGCCGGCCACCTCGAAGAACTCCGCGCCCAGGGCCACCTCGCGCTCGTGGAAGGGCGACCGGCGCGCCCCGCGGTCCGAGCCCCACTGCTCGCGGGGGTGCACGATCCCGTAGGTCTTGTTGAAGCCCTCGGCGGCGCGGGCGCGCACGTGGGCCCGGGTGCGCTCGTGGGGGGCGAACCGGGCGATGTCCGCGGCCGCCGGGTCGATCTCCGGGGAGCCGTCGGTCATCCACTCGGCGATGAGCCGGCCGACCCCGGGACCTTCCTTGATCCACACCGCGGCCGCCGACCACAGGCCCCGCACCTCCGGGGTCTCCCCCAGCAGCGGGTGCCCGTCGGGGGTGAGCGAGAGCAGCCCGTTGATGGCGTGCCGGATGCCGGCGTCGGGACGGTCGAGGATGCCGGCGAACAGCTCCAGCGCCGCCTCCATCTGCGGGTCGAAGTCGTCCGGGGTGAACGGCAGCTGGGTCGGCGAGAGCGCCGCGGCGGCGGCCGACGGGATGTCGTCGGGGTCGCAGAGGATCGGGCGGTGCGCGTAGGACCCGATCTCGAGGTCGGGGCCGCTCTGCCGCTCGTACATGAGCGGGTCCATGTCGCGGATGATCGGGTAGGCGATCTCCCGTCCGGTGGCCGCGAGCTCGGCGATGGGCCCGACGTCGATCATCTGGTGCACCGCGGGGGTCAACGGGATCGTCGCCCCGGCCAGGCGCGCGATCCGCGGGCTCCAGACCCCGCACGCCACGACGACGTGATCGGTCTCGACGTCGCCGCGGTCGGTGCGCACCAGGCGGACCCGGCCGTCGTCGGTGTCGATGCCGAGCACCTCGGTCAGCGCCGCGACGGTCAGCGCCCCGGCCTCGATGGCCCGTTGCCGCATCAGCTCGCCGGCCCGCAGCGGGTCGACCACCGCCACCGACGGCGTCCGGAAGCCCGCGAGCACGACACCGGGGTCGAGGAAGGGGACGTCCGCCGCCACCTGCGCCGGGGTGACGAGGTCCGCCTCGATGCCCCAGGCCCGCGCCGAGGACATCCGACGGTGCAGCTCCTGGACGCGCTCCGGGGTGCGGGCCAGCTCGATGCCGCCGCAGGTGGTGAGCGTCCCGAGCTCGGTGTACTGGCGCATCGAGTCGGCGGTGAGCAGGGTGATCTCGCGGGAGTGGTCCACCGGGAACACGAAGTTCGACGCGTGGCCGGTGGAGCCGCCGGGATCGGGCAGCGGCCCCTTGTCGACCAGCAGGATGTCGCGCCACCCCAACCGCGCGAGGTGGTGGACGACCGAGTTGCCGACGATGCCGGCCCCGATCACGACGACCTGGGCCCGCTCCGGGAACGGTGTCACGGCTCCTCCTCGCAGAGGTCTCACGCGGCCGCGTGGCGGGCCTGGGTCAGCCACCGCACGGTCGGCTCGATCTGGTTGAACGTGTAGACGTGGACCCGCTCGAGCGCGCAGTCCCCGGCGGCGACGTGCGCCGCGAGGCCCGCCAGGAGCTCGTCGGGGCGGTGCTGCCCGGGCCGCAGCAGTGCCCCGGCGGTCGAGCGGTGGGACCGGGCGAAGCGCAGGGCGTCGGCGACCCCGATGCGGACGCTGATCCGCAGCAGCCGCGCGGCGTCCACGACGCCGGGGATGCCGGCGACGACCGGGAGGTCGATCCCCCGCCGGCGGGCCTCGCCGACGAAGGCGCAGACGAGGTCGGCGTCGAAGCACAGCTGGGTGACGGTGAGGTCGGCGTGCGCCTGTTTGGCCCGCAGGTCGGCCCACAGCACGTCGCTCGCGATGCGGTGGTGGCCGTCGGGGTAGCTCGGCACGCCCACGCGGGGCGGGCGCCCGAGGTCCTCGATCCCCCGCAGCAGGGCGAGGCCGTCCGGGAAGGCACCCGCGGGCTCCCGGGCGTCGCCGCCCACGACGAACACCTCGTCCACCCCGGCGGCGGCGAGGCGGCCGAGGTGCTCGGCCAGCTCGCTCCGGTCACGCACGCTCCGCGCCGCCAGGTGCGGCACGGCGGCGAACCCCCGGGCCGCCAGTCCCTCGGCGACCGCCACCGTGGCCGCCACGCCCCGGCTCGGGGACGCGGTCACCGCGACCGTGGCCCCCGCGGGGAGTCCGGCCGCGGCGAGCTCGAGGACGTCCGGCGTGGGCGCCACCTCCCAGCGCGGATCGGCGAGCAGCGCGGCGACGGCGGCGGGCCCGCCCGGGACCCCGGGGTCGTCCGTGCCCGGCTCCACGGCTCAGCCCTTCGGGGTCTGCTTGCGCGGGTCGACGAAGGGCTTCTCGACGACGACGGCGTCGCGGGTGTCGTCGAGGGTGCTGACCCGCAGCGTCGTCCCCAGCGGCGTGCACCCGACGGGGACCATGGCCAGCCCGATGTTGCGCTCGAGCCGCGGGGACCAGCAGGCGCTGGTGACCGACCCGGCGATGCGGCCCGCGTCGTCCCACACCGTGAACGGCTCGATCATCGAGCCGTCGTTGAACGAGCCGAGCGGCGCACCGCCGATCTCCAGCCCGACCATCGACCGGGTGAGCCCGCGCTGCTTGGCGCGGATCAGGGCGTCCTTGCCGACGAAGTCGGCCTCCTGGTCGAGGTCGACCATCCAGGTGTAGTCGTAGCCGACCTCGAGCGGGTTGGTGTCGAGGGTGATGTCGCAGCCGTAGGCGAGCATGCCGCCCTCGATGCGCCGGACGTGGCACGGCCCGATCGGCCGCATGGCGTGGGGGCGACCGGCCTCCCACACGCGGTCCCACAGGCGCCCGGCGTCGCGGGTCGCCTCCCGCAGGTAGATCTCGTAGCCGATCTCGCCGCTGTAGCCGGTGCGGCTGACCACGACCTGCATGCCGTCCAGTACCGCGTGGCGCAGGTGGTAGTACGGCATCTCGGCGACGTCCGCGCCGAACAGGTCGGTCACGACGGCCTTGGCCTTCGGCCCCTGGACCTGCACCGGCGCGACGTCGATCTCGCGCACCGCCACGTCCCACCCGCCGGCGTGGGCGAGGCCCGACGCCCAGAGCCCGACGTCGGAATCGGCGAGGGAGAGCCAGAACCGGTCCTCGTCGACCCGCAGCAGGACCGGGTCGTTGATGATCCCGCCGTCCGGCGCCGTGACGAACACGTACTTGCACTGCCCGACGGCGCACTTCGTCAGGTCGCGGGGCACGAGCATGTTGGTGAACGCGAACGCGTCGGGCCCGGTGATCTCGATCTGGCGCTCGACGCCGACGTCCCAGAGGGTCACGTCCTCGAGCAGCGCCCAGTACTCGGCCACCGGGTCGCCGTAGTGCCGGGGGTGATAGGTGTGGTTGTAGACGCTGTACATCGCCACGCCGTGGGCCCGGGACTTCCAGAAGTAGGGCGACTTGCGCAGGCGCGGGTAGAGCAGGACCCCCGGGTCCGTGACCACCGCGGAGGGCGGTGGGCCGGGCGCGATGTCGACCGCGGCCCGAGGGGGGAGGACGTCCGTCATCGACACTCCACTCCGTCGTGCGTCCGCGGGCCCGCTGGTCGACCTCGGACGGTGGGTTGCGCCTTCCGCAACCGGTTCTGCTAGACGCAACGAGTGTGCGTCTGTGAGCGAGATCACGTCAATAGGTCGCAGCCTGCGGCTGCTGCGCACGGCAATGGCGTGCCCGCGACGATCGTCACCGGCGCGACGTGCGGTACGTCGCGATCTCCGCGGTCGCCGGCCCGTCCGGCGGCGGGACCGGGTCGGCCCACGCCGCGTCGGACGTGCGCGCTCGAGGGCGCGATGGAGTCACCGGCGCCCGAGGTCGCTCCGCTCGGGACGACCGACGGCGGACGGGCCGCCAGAGGCGTGGGTCAGTCGGTGGGGCGGATCAGTCGGTGGGGTGGACGACCAGGACCGGGCACGGGGCGTTGAGGACCACGCCGAGCACCACCGAGCCGATGAGTCGGCTGGCCAGCGCCCCGCGCCCCCGGTCCCCGACGACCAGCAGCTGCGCGTGGCGACTGATGCGGGCGAGGACGTCGGCGGGGGCGCCGGTCCGCAGTCCCGAGCGCACCCGGGGCACCGCGTTGCCCCGCTCGCGCTCCTCCGCGACGACCTCGTCGACGACCTGCTGGACCGCCTTCCCGACCTCCCCGACGAGCCGGTCCTCGTCGAACACCTTCGCCACCTGGGGCGCCCACGCGGCCTGGGAGTGGTAGACGGCGAGGGCCAGGACGTGCGTGTCCCGGCGGACGCCCTCGCGCAGGGCGTGGCGCAGCGCCACCCGGGCGCTGGGAGAGTCGTCGAGACCGACGACGATCCCTCCGGCTGCGGCAGCGAGCAGGTCGTCTTCCGCCATGGCTGTCCCCTGCCTCGTCGGTGGCGAGATCTTCGATGAGCCCACCGCAGCGTAGGCGAACCGCGGCGGCACGGCGAAGCCTCGCGCGCGGCCCGATGACCACGAGGCAGGTCCGGCCCCGGCGGCCGGGGGGTCAGCGGCCGAGAGCGGTGATGAGACGGGCGACGACGACCCCGGCGATCAGCCAGATCACCGCGGGGACGCCGTAGTCGAGGATGACGCCGAGCGACGGGCTCGAGGGCGCGAACAGGTCCCCCAGTCCCAGCGTGAGGCGGTCCGCGGCGGCGGCCAGGACCATGGCGACGCCGTTGCGGGGGTTCGCCGAGGCCACGGTGAGCACGACGTGGAGGACCAGGACCGCGGCGAACACGACCGTGACGATGCGGACCAGCGACGCGAGCGCGCCGAACGACGAGCCGACCCAGGCCCGGGAGCCCGGCCGGCTCTCGCCACGATCGGTGTCGGTATCGGAGGACATGGCGCAGAGACTGGCACGTCGGTCGGGCCTGACCGAGGGGCACGTCAGGCCGGATTCCGGGCCGCCGGACCAGCCGGGTGTGCCCCTGATCAAGGGGTGGGCCGGGACGCGCGCCCGGCCGATCACGAGGGGCACGTCAGGCAGGATTCCGGGCCGCCGGACCTGCCGGGCGTGCCCCTGATCGAGGACGGCCCGAGCCGGCCGGGTCATCCCGAGCGGTCCCGCGCGGCCTGGACGGCCACGGTGATCTGTCGGTACCCGGTGCAGCGGCAGAGGTTGCCGTCGAGCTCGCCCTCGAGGTCGTCGGGGACCGGGTCCCGGCGCAGGGCGGCCACGGTGCACAGCACGTGCCCGGCCAGGCAGAACCCGCACTGGAAGGCGTTGGCGGCGAGGAACTCCTCCTGCACCGGGTGCAGGCCGTCCGGGTCGTCGGGGGCGTGGGGGTCACCGAGGCCGTCGATGGTCTCGACGACGCGGCCGTCGACCCGGCCGACGGGGACGAGGCACGACTTGAGCGGGCGGCCGTCGACCAGGACGGTGCAGGCGCCGCAGTCGCCGTTGCGGCACCCGAGGTGCGTGCCGTGCAGGGCGAGGTCCCGGCGCAGCACGTCGGCGAGCGCCCGCCCGCCGTCGACGGGGAGGGTCACCTCCGCACCGTTGACGGTGGTGGTGATCGAGGTGACGGGGTCGGTGGTCGCGGTCACGAGGGCTCTCCGTCGAGGGCTCGGGCCAGCGCGCGGGCCGCGATGGCCCCGGCGACGCGTCGGCGGTAGGTGGCGTCGGCCTGTTCGTCGCTCCACCAGTCGGGCGCGGCGGCCTCGACGAGGTCGCGCAGCCCGGCGCGGGCCGACACGTCGGCACCGGGGGCCCGCTCGGCGAGGTCCGGTGGGACCCGGACCTCGACCGGGACGGCAGCGACCGCGCCGAGGGTGAGCCGGGCGGCCGCGATCGAGCCGTCCCCGGCCCGGACGAGGTGGGCGGAGGCGGTGGCGACAGGCCACCCGCTGCCGCCGTGCTTGAGCTTGGTGTAGCCCCACGCCCCGGAGGCGACGGCGTCGCCCAACTCGAACGCGACCACGAGCTCCCCCACGGCCAGCGCCGTGGCGAACGGGCCACGGAAGAACTCGCGGGCCGGCATACGGCGCTCGCGCGCGGCGTCGGCGAGGACGACGACCGCGTCGAGGGCGACCAGGGCGCCCGGGACGTCGGAGGACGGGTTGGCGTGGCAGGCCGAGCCCCCGACCGTCCCCTGGTCCCGGATCTGGGGCCCGCCGGTGATGCCTCCGGCGAGCATCCGCAGCAGCGGCGGGGTCTCCGGCGACCGCGCGAGGCCGCCGTAGGTGACCCCGGCCCCGATCGTGGTCGTCCCGCCGTCGTCGGAGGTGATCCGGTCCATCCCGGGGATGCGGGCCAGGTCGACGAGGCGTCGGGGGGTGGGCACGTCGCGGGCGAGCCGCGGGTAGACCAGGGTCCCGCCGCCGATCACCCTCGTGGGGCCGCCGTCGGCGAGGAGGTCGAGGGCCGCGGCGAGGGTCGGCGGGGCGAAGTAGCCCTCGCGGGCGGTGGGGACGGGGGACGTGGTCGGTGCGGTCACGGTGCCACCTCGGCGAGGGCGGAGAGATCG
>NZ_JBVPVA010000653.1:0-6115 GCF_055612215.1 Actinomycetospora sp.
TCCATCCAAGCCGTTCCCCTGGTCGGCGGAGCCCGATGGCCTGTGGAGCGGTCGTTACAGTGGCCGTCGTGTCCCGGTGGTGCTGCGACCTGACGACGTCGGACTCCCGGCTGCCGGCGGAGGCGACCCGATGACGAGCACCGAGGCCCGGAGCGAGTCGCGCGCAGATGCGCTGCGGCGCACGGCGCGCGACCAGGCCGACGACGCCGAGCTCGGCGAGCTCGCGGTGCACTACTTCGACCGGATGCCCCCCGAGGAGCAGGTCGACGACCCGGCCGAGGCCCTCGCGATGGTGCGGGCCCACCGCAGCCTCGCCCGCCTGCACGTACCGGGACAACCGGTCACCGCGGTCCTCGGCGCCGGCGCGGAGCCCGGCCCGGCAGGCTCGCTGCACGACCCCGACCGGGTCTTCGTCCTCGTGGTCACCGATGACATGCCCTACCTGGTCGACTCCGTCATGGCCGAGCTCGCACGCACCGGGACCGTCGTGCACCGCGTCGTGCACCCGCTCGTCGTCGTGCGGCGCGACCCGCACGGGGCGCTGCTGGAGACCCTCCCGGACGCCGAGCCCGCCGACCCGCCCGCGGGCACCGTCGTCGAGTCCTGGATGAACCTGGAGCTGGAGGCCGACGCCGGGACGGAGTCGGTCCGCGAGCTCGCCTCAGACCTGCACCAGCGGCTGTCGTCGGTGCTGGCCGACGTGCGTGACGTCGTCGAGGACGCCGACACCATGCGCACGAAGGCGCGGGCGCTGGCCGACGACCTCGAGTCGTCGCCGCCCCCGGTCGCCGAGCACCGCACGGACGACACGGTGGCGCTGCTGCGCTGGTTCGCCGACGGCAACCTCACCTTCCTCGGCTACCGCTACGAGGCCGTCGGCGCGCCGGCCGCCACGTCCCCGGGCCGGGGGCTCGGCATCCTGCGCCGGGACAGCGCGGCGGCGCGGGCCCTCACCGCCGGCCCCGACCTCGCGGAGCGGGAGGCCCTCGCCCCGGACGTGCTCGCCGAGGCGGCGGCACCCGACCGGACCGGGACGGACGACTCGGCCCTGCTGGTGCTGACCCGGGCGAGCGCCCGCTCGACGGTCCACGACCCGGTGCACCCGCTGTACGTGGGCGTGCGGGTCTTCGGCGAGGGCGGCCGGGTGGTCGGCGAGCACCGATTCCTCGGCGTGCTGACCGTCGCGGCGCGCAGCAGCGACGTGACCCGCATCCCGGTGGTGTCACGGCGCGTCCGCGATGTCATCCGCCAGACCCAGCTGCCCGTCGAGTCCTGGTCGGGCCAGCGGATGCTCGAGGTGCTGCAGACCTACCCGCGCGCCGAGCTGCTGTGCACCGACCGGGCATCGCTGCTCGAGACCGTCACCGGCGTCCTCGCCCTCGCCGAGCGCCGGCGGGTGCGCCTGTTCCTGCGCCGCGACCGCTGGGGCCGCTACTTCTCGGCGATGGTCTACCTGCCGCGTGACCGCTACACGACCGCCACGCGGCTGCGGATGCAGCAACTGCTCCTCGACCGCCTCGAGGGCACCGACATCGAGTACACCGCCCGGGTCACCGAGGACCAGCTCGCGCTGCTCCACGTCACCGTGCACACGGGGCAGCGCGAGCCGGTCCGTCCCGACGTCCCGGCGCTGACCGCCGAGCTCGCCGAGGCGGCGCGCACCTGGAGCGACCGTCTGCGCGCCGCGGCGGGCCCCGTCGAACGGGCCGCGCTCGCCGCCGTCGGGGCCCTCGCCGAACCGTTCAGCCAGGCCTACCAGGAGGACTTCACCCCCGAGCAGGGCCTCGCGGACCTGCTCGTGCTCGACGAGCTGAACGGTCCCGACGACGTCGCCGTGCGCCTGTACCGGCCCGCGGACGCCCCGGTCGACGACGGGGCCGGGGACCGCCGGCTCAAGCTCTTCCTCGTCGGCACCCGCATCACGCTGTCCTCGGTCCTGCCGGTCCTGCGCTCGCTCGGGATCGAGGTGATCGACGAGCGGCCCTACGAGGTCCGGCGCAGCGACGGCGCCGTCGGGTGGATCAACGACTTCGGCCTGCGGCTGGGGACCGACCGGCCCGCCGCCGAGAAGGACACCGAGGACCTCACCCGGCGCTTCGCCGATGCCTTCACCGCGATCTGGCGGGGCCGCGCCGGCACCGACGACTTCAACACGCTGGTGCTCTCCGCGGGCATGACGTGGCGCGAGGCGGCGCTGCTGCGCGCCCTCGCCCGCTACCAGCGCCAGCTCGGCAGCCCCTACGGCCAGAGCTACATCACCGACGTCGTGGGGGCGCACGCCGAGGTCGCGGTCGGCCTCGTCCGGCTCTTCGAGGCCCGCTTCGACCCCGACCTCGACCCCGACCGGGCGCGGTACCCGAAGGGCCGCGACGACCTCGTCGCCGAGCTCGACGCCGAGGTCGAGGCGGCCATCGACGCCGTCACCGGGCTCGACGCGGACCGGATCCTGCGGGCGATGCTCGGCCTCGTCAGGGCCACCCTGCGCACCACCTACTTCCTGCGCGACGCCGATGGCGGCCCGCGCGAGTACACCGCGATCAAGATCGACTCGACGCGTGTCCCCGGGATGCCCGAGCCCCGCCCGGCGATCGAGACGTTCGTGCACTCCCACCGGGTCGAGGGCGTGCACCTGCGGTTCGGGCCCATCGCCCGCGGCGGGCTGCGGTGGTCGGACCGGCTGCAGGACTACCGCACCGAGATCCTCGGCCTGGTCAAGGCGCAGGCGGTGAAGAACGCCGTCATCGTGCCCGTCGGGGCCAAGGGCGGCTTCGTCGTCAAGCGTCCGCCCGCCCCGACCGGCGACCCCGCCGCGGACCGGGATGCCCAGCGCGCCGAGGGCGTCGCCTGCTACCGCATGTTCGTCTCGGCCCTGCTCGACCTCGTCGACGACCGGGAGGGCCACGCCGCGGACTCGGCCGCCCGGACGCCGGAACGCATCGTGCGCTACGACGCCGACGACACCTACCTCGTCGTCGCCGCCGACAAGGGCACGGCGACGTTCTCCGACATCGCCAACGGCGTCGCGAAGGACCACGGCTTCTGGCTCGGCGACGCGTTCGCCTCCGGCGGCTCGGTGGGCTACGACCACAAGGCCATGGGCATCACCGCCCGCGGGGCCTGGGAGTCCGTGCGCCGCCACTTCCGTGAGCTGGGCCGCGACGTGGCGACCGACGAGATCACCGTGGTCGGCGTCGGCGACATGTCCGGCGACGTCTTCGGCAACGGCATGCTGCTCTCCGAGCACCTGCGCATCGTGGCCGCCTTCGACCACCGCCACGTGTTCCTCGACCCCGACCCGGACCCGGCCGCGTCCTTCGCCGAGCGCCGCCGGCTGTTCGGGCTCGCGCGGTCGTCGTGGGCGGACTACGACGAGACCCTGATCAGCGCCGGCGGCGGGGTGCACCCCCGCACGCTCAAGCGGATCCCGGTGACCGAGCAGGTCGCCGCCGTCCTGGGGATCGACCCCGACCCGGTGGGGCTCGACCCCGCCGAGCTGATCCGCGCGATCCTGCGGGCGCCGGTGGACCTGCTCTGGAACGGCGGGATCGGGACCTACGTCAAGGCCTCGGACGAGACCCACGCCGACGCCGGGGACAAGAGCAACGACGCGGTGCGCGTCGACGGGGCCGACCTGCGGGTCGCGGTCGTCGGCGAGGGCGGCAACCTCGGGCTCACCCAGCGCGGTCGCATCGAGTACGCGCGGGCCGGCGGACGGGTCAACACCGACGCCGTCGACAACTCCGCGGGCGTCGACTGCTCCGACCACGAGGTCAACATCAAGATCCTGCTGGACTCGCTGGTCGAGCGGGGCGAGCTCGCCGCCGAGCGCCGCGACGAGCAGATCGCGGCCACCACCGAGGACGTCGCGGCGCTGGTGCTCGCCGACAACGTCGCCCAGAACGAGCTCCTCGGGGTGGCGCGCGCCCACGCCGCGGAGATGCTCAACGTGCACGAGGCCCTCGTCCGGGACCTCGAGGGCCGCGGTGAGCTCGACCGCGAGCTCGACGTGCTGCCCGACGCCGAGGGCTTCGAGGCCCGCCGCGCGGCCGGCGAGGGACTGTCCGGGCCCGAGCTCGCGACCGTCATGGCGCACGTGAAGCTCGACCTGACCGAGTCGCTCGCGGCCTCCGACCTCCCCGACGCCGAGGTGTTCGCCCGCCGGCTCCCGTCCTACTTCCCGCAGGTCCTCGCCGGGGCCTACCCGAGCGCGGTCGCGGCGCACCCGCTGCGTCGCCGCATCGTCACGACGATGCTCGCCAACGAGGTCGTCGACGGGGGCGGGCTCTCCTACGTGCAGCGGCTGGTGTCGGAGGTCTCCGCGACCCCGTCCGACGCCGTGCGCGCCTACCAGGTCGCGACCCGGGTGTTCGGGCTCGACGTCCTCGCCGCCGACATCGCGGCGGCGGGCCTGCCGACCGCGGTGTCGGACCGGCTGACGCTCGCGGCGCGGCGCCTGCTCGACCGGGCGTCCCGGTGGCTGCTGACCCACCGTCCGCAGCCGTTGGCCGTGGGCGCGGAAACCCAACGGTTCTCCCGCAGCGTCGCGGAGCTCGACGCGCAGGTGCCCTCGATGCTGCGCGGCCGCGAGGCCGAGGGCCTGGCCGAGCGCGTCGAGGCCATGGTCGAGCTCGGCGCCCCGATCGGGCTCGCGGACCGCGCCGTGGGCGGCCTGTACAGCTTCGGGCTCCTCGACGTCACCGAGATCGCCGAGCTCGCCGAGGCCGACCACGGCAGCGACCCCGACGACCTGGCCGGGGTGGCGACCCTCTACTACGCCCTCTCCGACCACCTCGGGCTCCACGAGCTGCTGACCGCGGTCGCCGGGCTCTCCCGCCGCGACCGGTGGGACGCGCTGGCCCGGCTCTCGCTGCGCGACGAGCTGTACTCGTCGTTGCGGGCGGTCACGCTCGACGTGCTCGCCGGCACCGACCCCTCCGAGACCCCCGACGAGAAGATCGCGCACTGGGAGCAGGCCAACGCCTCGCGGCTCTCCCGCGCGCGGAGCTCGCTGGCCGACATCGCCCGGTCCGGGCGCAGCGACCTCGCGACGGTGTCGGTGGCGGCCCGGCAGATCCGCAGCATGGTCCGATGACGAGGACGGGACGGTCGGTGGCCACCTACGAGGTCGACGTGCCCCTGCGCTGGTCCGACCAGGACCCGTACCGGCACGTCAACCACGCCACGATCGTCACCCTGCTCGAGGACGCCCGGACGGCGCTCCTCTTCGACGCCGCGGTGCGCGAGGGGGTCGCGGCGTTCGAGGCGGGTCTGCTCGTCGCGAAGGTCCAGGTCGCCTACCGCCGCCCCATTCCGTGGGACCGTCGCGGGGTGCGGGCGCGGATGTGGTGCGAGCAGGTGCGGGCGGCGTCGTTCACCGTCGGCTACGAGCTGCTCCTGCCCACCGGCGGCGCGGACGGCGGCGGGTGGGACACCGCGAAGCCGGCCGTCGTCGCCGACACCCAGCTCGTCCCCTACGACCTGGCGGCGGAGCGCCCGCGGCGCCTCACGGCGGAGGAGCGGTCCTTCCTGGACCGCTACACGGTCGCGTGACGGGGCCCGACGGCGCGGGCGCGGCGGTGTCGGACCGGCGGCCGCCCCGGAGCCGGTTGACGGTGCCGGACCGGGCGCAGCGCGAGGACCTCGCCGAGTTCGTCGGCCGCGCGGTGCGCCTCGACGCCGCGGTCGTCGTGCGGCTGCGGGCGCGTCCGGGCGGCGACGGTGACCCCGACGCGGTCGAGGCGTGGGCGCCGACCCCCTTCGACGCCCTGGTCAACCGGACCGCACCGGGGGAGGTGACGCCGGGCGACGTCACCGTGGTCGGCTCGGACCTGCTGGCGGCGCTCGCCGTCGCGGGGCGTGGCGAGCGGAGCGAGGGGTCGGGGGGATCGGGCCCGTCGGTGGAGCCGGGGAGGCCCGTCGACGACCGGTGGCGCGGCCCCCTGCCCCCGCTGCGTCCCGGGCGGCGCTGGGAGGTCGTGGGCGAGGTGCCCGCCGCGGAGCTCGGCCGGCTCGCCGAGCGCGGGGTCGCGGCGGCGCGGGCCGGGGACCCGAGCGGGCGCCCGAGCGCGGCGCTGCTCGACCAGATCGTGCTGACGGTGACCGACGACGCGTCGGG
>NZ_JBVPVA010000692.1:0-1354 GCF_055612215.1 Actinomycetospora sp.
CGCGCAGGGCCCGGAGTCGGTCGACCCGCGGCTGCGCGCCCCCGACCTCGTCGACCGGGAGCTCGGGCTCGCCCCGCCCGACGATCGCGACCGCGCCGAGCTGCTGCGGGTGCTGCTGCGCGAGGTGCCGCTGGCCGGGGATGTCGACCTCGGGGTGATCGGCCTGCGTACCCCCGGCTTCGTCGCCGCCGACCTGGTCGCGCTGCGGCGCGAGGCCGCCGTCCGAGCTGCGCTGCGGGGCCCGGGCGCCGAGGACGGCGAACTGCGGCTCTGCCAGGACGACCTGCTCGAGGCGGTGACCTCGGTGCGGCCGGTGGCGCTGTCGTCCTCGGGGTCGCAGACGCTGCACTCGGGCGGGCTGACCCTCGACGACGTCGGCGACATGGTCGAGACCAAGCAGGCCCTCACCGAGACCGTGCTGTGGCCGCTGAGCTACCCCGACTCGTTCGCGCGCCTCGGGGTCGACCCGCCCCGCGGGGTGCTGCTCTACGGGCCGCCCGGCGGCGGGAAGACGTTCCTGATGCGGGCCCTGGCCGGCACCGGACGGCTCAACGTGTTCGTCGTCAAGGGCGCGGAGCTGCTCGACAAGTACGTCGGGGAGTCCGAGCGGGCGGTGCGCGAGCTGTTCCGGCGCGCGGCGGACGCGGCGCCGGCGCTGGTGTTCCTCGACGAGGTCGACGCGCTGGCGCCCCGGCGCGGCGGCTCGACCGACGCCGGGGTGGCCGACCGGGTGGTGGCCGCGCTGCTGACCGAGCTCGACGGGGCGGAACCGCTGCGCGACGTCGTGGTGCTGGGCGCGACGAACCGGCCCGACCTCATCGACCCGGCGCTGCTGCGGCCCGGCCGGCTGGAGCGCCAGATCTACGTCCCGCCGCCCGACGCCGAGGCGCGCACGGAGATCCTGCGCGCGGCGTCGAAGGCGACCCCGCTGGCCCCGGACGTCGACCTGGCGGCGCTGGCGGCGGAGCTCGACGGCTACTCGGCCGCGGACTGCTCGGCGCTGGTCCGCGAGGCGGCCCTGACCGCGATGCGGATCTCGTTGGACTCCACCGAGGTCACCGCGGCGCAGTTCGAGGCGGCCCGGAAGGTCGTGCGGCCGTCGTTGGACCCTCGGCAGCTGGCGGACCTGGAGGCGTACGCGTCGCGGGGATGACGGGTCCCCGAGGTGTCAGGAGCCCTTCTGCGCCGTCTGGCCCCAGTTGTTCGTCGCGATGACGATGACGCCGGGCGAGGCGCCCGCGATCCCGGGGAAGCGGGGCTCGGAGCGGAGGCCGAACTGCGCGGCGACGGCGTCGGCCGCGCCCTGCTCGTCGGTCCCGGGCCGGTAGTAGGCGGTGCTCACCGGCACGACGCC
>NZ_JBVPVA010000765.1:0-3378 GCF_055612215.1 Actinomycetospora sp.
CTCGTCGACCCCGACCACGTAGCCGGTGGTGACGAAGCCGAGGTCGTCGCCGAGCCGGTCGGCGGCCGACTCGAAGAACGCCAGCCCGCGCCGGGCCATCGCCGCCAGCGAGGACACGCCGTAGTGGCAGCGCACCACGCCCGAGGACTTGCCGGTGCCGCCGGAGCCGACGGTGTCGCGCTCGCAGACCACGACGTCGGTGACCCCGCGCTCGGCCAGCGCCCACGCCGTCGCGGCGCCCTCGAGGCCACCGCCGACGATCACCACGTCAGCCACGGCGACCGGCCCCCGGCACCCAGTCGGTGCCGGCGAGCGGCACCCGGGCCATCGCCGCCGACTCGACGGTCAGCGCGACGAGGTCCTCGGGCTCGAGGTGGCGCAGGTGCGACTTCCCGCAGGCCCGGGCCAGCATCTGCGCCTCCATGGTCAGCACCCGCAGGTAGTTCGCGAGCCGCCGCCCGCCCTCCACGGGGTCGAGCCGGGCCGCCAGGTCCGGGTCCTGGGTGGAGATGCCGGCGGGATCGCGGCCGTCCTGGAAGTCGTCGTAGAACCCGGCCGCCGAGCCGAGCGCCTCGTACTCGGCCTGGTACCGCGGCGCGTTGTCCCCGAGCGCGATGAGCGCGGCAGTCCCGATCGCCACCGCGTCCGCACCCAGCGCCATGGCCTTCGCGACGTCGGCCCCGGTCCGGATGCCCCCGGAGACGATCAGCTGGACCCTCCGGTGCAGGCCCAGCTCCTGCAGGGCGAGCACGGCCTGCGGGATCGCGGCGAGGATCGGGATCCCGACGTGCTCGATGAACGCCTCCTGCGTCGCCGCGGTCCCGCCCTGCATGCCGTCGACGACGACGACGTCGGCGCCCGCGGCCACCGCGAGCTTCACGTCGTAGTAGGTCCGCGTCGCCCCGACCTTGACGTACACCGGCGGCCGCCAGTCGGTGATCTCGCGCAGTTCGACGATCTTGATGGCGAGGTCGTCCGGGCCGGTCCAGTCCGGGTGGCGGCAGGCGCTGCGCTGGTCGATCCCGGCGGGCAGGGTCCGCATCTCCGCGACCCGCTCGGAGATCTTCTGCCCGAGCAGCATCCCGCCGCCGCCGGGCTTCGCGCCCTGCCCCAGGACGACCTCGATCGCGTCGGCGCTGCGCAGGTCGTCGGGGTTCATCCCGTAGCGGCTCGGCAGGTACTGGTACACGAGGTGCGTCGACTGGCCGCGCTCCTCGCGGGTCATGCCGCCGTCGCCGGTCGTCGTGCTGGTGCCCACCTCGGAGGCGCCCCGCCCGAGCGCCTCCTTGGCCTGGGCCGAGAGCGCCCCGAAGCTCATCCCGGCGATCGTCACCGGGATGTCGAGGTGCAGCGGCGCCGTCGCGTGCCGATCGCCGAGGACGACGTCGGTGTCGCAGCGCTCGCGGTAGCCCTCCAGCGGGTAGCGCGACATCGAGGCGCCCAGGAAGAGCAGGTCGTCGAAGTGCGGGACGGCGCGCTTGGCGCCCCAGCCGCGGATGTCGTACACCCCGGTCTCCGCGGCCTGCTGGATGGACGCGATGACGGACCGGTCGAAGGTGGCCGACTCCCGCAGGGGCGAGCGCAGCGACGGGGGGTGGTCAGCCGTCACGAGTGCGCTCCCCAGTGGTAGAGCCGCCGGGCGGAGCCGAAGCGGCGGAACTCCTCGGGGGCGTACGGCAGCTCCGCGGCCGCCAGCAGCTCCGCGAGCTCGCGACGGTGCTCGTCGCGCATCTCCTTCGGCACGCAGTCGGCACCGAGCACCCCCACCTCCCCGCGGACGTAGAGGCGGGTCTCGTACACCGAGTCGCCGAGCCCGTCGGCCGCGTCCCCGCACACCACGATCCGGCCGGCCTGCGCCATGAACCCGCACGAGGCGCCGACCGACCCGCCGACGGCGACGTCCGCCCCCTTGAGCGAGATCCCGCAGCGCATGGAGGCGTTGCCCTCGACGACGAGCAGCCCACCGTGGGCGGTCGCCCCTGCGGACTGCGACGCGTCGCCGCGCACCCGCACCGTCCCGGACATCATGTTCTCCGCGACGCCCGTGCCCACGGACCCGTCGACGACCACGTGCCCACCGTCGTTCATGCCCGCGCAGTAGTAGCCCGCGTGGCCCCGCACGTGCACGGCGATCCCGTCGTGGATCCCCACCGCGATCGCATGCGCGCCGCGGGGGTTCCGGACCTCGTACGACGACGCGGTCGGGGCGTGCAGCTCGGTGTTGAGGGCCCGGACGGAGTCGTGCGCCAGGTCGAACGACACCGCCGTCAGCGCGTCCACGTGTGCACCGCCCCCGGGGCCGGCTCGAAGATGTGCGCCTCGTCGATCCCCGGCAGCTCCGCGAGCGCGCGGAACTCCGAAGCCATCGCCACCCAGCGCGGGTGCTCCGCGACGATCGCGGGCTTGCAGGCGATCGCGTCGCGGACCACGGCGAAGCCCTCGTCGCTGGTCACGAGCAGGGTGTAGAAGCCGTCGAACCGTTCCGCGAGCGCCCGCAGTGCCTTCTCCAGGTCGTCGCCCTCGGCCAGCCGCCGCTTGACGAAGCGTGCTCCGACCTCGGAGTCGTTCTCCGAATCGAATCGCTCCCCTTCGCGTTCGAGCTCACGTCGGATCGAGGCGTGGTTGGAGAACGACCCGTTGTGCACCAGGCACTGGTCGGGGCCGACCGAGAACGGGTGGCACCCCTGCGCGGTGACCGCGGACTCGGTGGCCATCCGGGTGTGCGCGAGGCCCTGCCAGCCCTGCGCGCCGGCGAGGTCATACGTGACGGCGAGGTCGCGGGGGTCGCCGGTGCCCTTGTAGACCGCGAGGTCGGTGCCCGAGCCGACGACGACGGCTCCGGGAGCCGCCGCGAGCGCGGCCACGACGAGGTCGTCGGGCGTCCCCGGCCCGGTGACGATCGTCGTGGCGCCGACGCGGGCGACCTCCGCGCCAGGGACCGCGAGCTCGTCGGGGGCCTCGAGCAGCGAGACGACCGCGTGGCCGGCCCGGTGGCGGCGGTGGTCGCCGTACACCGCGACGCCCGCCGAGTCGGGGCCGCGCTCGGCGACCTCGCCGAGCATGCCGGTGAGCAGGCGCCCGAGCGCGGGGTGCAGTTCCTGGTCGCGCAGGTGGAGTCCGACGATGCCGCACATGGCGAGCTCCTAGAAGGCCGTGAGGTAGTGGTCGATCTCCCAGGACCCGACCGTGGCGTGCCAGTCGAGGAACTCCCGGCGCTTGAGCTCGGCGAAGTACGCGGCGACGGGCGCGCCCGCGCCGTCCAGCGCGCCGGTCACGACGGGGTCCGCGGCCAGCGCCTCCACGGCGTGCAGCAGCGTGGGCGGGAGCTCGGGCCCGTCGGCCGGGGCCTGTGGGGTCCCGGGTGGCCCGGGGTCGAGG
>NZ_JBVPVA010001110.1:0-6854 GCF_055612215.1 Actinomycetospora sp.
GCTCGACTCGGCCAGGTGCTCCAGGGCCTCGTCGCGCGCGAGCTCGGGGTCGGCGAGGTCGGAGCGGGTCACGACGAGGACGCCGTCCCGCACGCCGAGCGCGTGCAGCGCGTCGAGGTGCTCCCCGGACTGCGGCATCCAGCCCTCGTCGGCGGCGACGACGAACATCGTCGCCGGCACCGGCCCGACCCCGGCGAGCATCTGGGTCACGAAGCGCTCGTGACCGGGCACGTCGACGAACGCGACGGTCTCGTCACCCAGGCTCGTCCACGCGAAGCCGAGGTCGATCGTCATCCCGCGGCGCCGCTCCTCGGCCCACCGGTCGGGCTCCATCCCGGTGAGCGCGCGGATCAGCGTCGACTTGCCGTGGTCGACGTGGCCCGCCGTCGCGACCACCTTCACGGCGTCATCGTCCTCGCGGGGCCGCCACCCACCGCCCGGATCGCCGCGGCGAGGCGGGCGTCGTCGGCCGGGTCCACCGAGCGCAGGTCGACCACACAGCGGCCGTGCTCCACCCGCGCCACGACCGGGTCGCGTCCCGCACGCAGCGCCGCCGCCGCGTCGACGGGCAGCGCGAGCCCGGCGCTCGCCAGCTCCACACCGGGGGCGCCGCCGCCGCCGACGGCCGCGGCGCACTCGACGGCCTCCACGCCCAGCTCCGCGGCGAGCGCCTCCGCCCGGGCCCGCAGCGCCGACGTCGGGGCGTGCAGCATCGCGCGCGCCGGCGGCTCCGGCCCCCGCAGCGTGGCCTCGAGCGCGGCGAGGGTCAGCTTGTCCACGCGCAGCGCCCGGGCGAGCGGGTGGCGGCGCAGCCGGTGCACCAGCTCCGCGGTGCCCAGCAGCAGGCCCGCCTGCGGGCCGCCGAGCAGCTTGTCGCCCGAGGCCGTCACCAGGTCCGCGCCGGCGCGCAGCGCGGTGGCGGCGTCGGGCTCGTCGGGCAGCACCGGGTCGGGCGCGAGCAGGCCCGACCCGATGTCGACGACGACGGGCGCCCCGAGCCCGGTGAGCTCGGCGGTGGGCACCGACGAGGTGAACCCGGTGACCAGGAAGTTCGACGGGTGGACCTTGAGGATCATCCCGGTGTCCGGGCCCACGGCGTCGGCGTAGTCGCGGCGGTGCACGCGGTTCGTGGTGCCGACCTCGCGCAGCCGCGCGCCCGTGGACACCAGCAGGTCCGGCAGCCGGAACCCGTCGCCGATCTCGACCATCTCGCCCCGGGCGATGACGATCTCCCGCCCGGCGGCCAGCGCGGTGGCCGCGAGGACGAGGGCGGCCGCCCCGTTGTTCGCGACGTGCACCCCGCCCGCGTCGGGCACCGCCGCCGCCAGCGCGTCCAGCGCCCCCGCCCCGCGGCGGCCCCGCTCGCCGGTCGCGAGGTCGCGCTCGACGTCCGTGGTCCCCGCGGCGGCGGCGAGGGCGTCGCGGGCGGCGGCCGAGAGCGGCGCCCGCCCGAGGTTGGTGTGCAGGAGCACCCCGCTGGCGTTGATCACCGGACGCAGGCTCGCCGCAAGCTCGGGCAGCGTCGCGAGGACCTCATCGACGACGGCCACCGGCGCGATCTCGCCCGCGCGGGCCCGGGCCTGGGCGGCGACGACCGCCTCCTTGACCCGCGGGCGCCCCAGCCGCTGCGACGCGGGCGCCACGCGCGGGTCGGTGAGCACCGCGTCGGTCCGCGGCACCCGACGGCGGGGGTCGTCGGTGCCGTCGGTGCGCGCCGCCGTCCGCGTCATGGGGTCCAGCGTCCCACCGTCAGGCCCCGGCGAGCGCGGCGACCGCCGCCGACGCGAGCCCGGCCCCGACCATCACCGCGGTGACCCGAGCCGGCAACCCGCGCGGGAAGACCCGCCGCACCATGAGCGGAGGTCGTCACGGACGACGAGTCTGCGTCCGCGTCGTGACCACCGCGCACCCGTGCGTGTGACGATCTCGTGGGCGCGCCCCTCCGGCCCCGACCGGCACGAACGGCCGGTTCGTCACCATCGAAGGTCACGAACGGCCCGTTCGCTCCCGGCGGCGCGGGGCCGCCGCCGTCTAGGACCCGGCGGCCGGCACGTAGTGGCGGTCCGGCGGCGTCGTGCCCGGCTGCACGGCCTCCTCGCGGCGACGGATCCGTTCCCGCTGCGGGATCACGATGTGCGCCGGGTCGTTCGCCGACGCGATCCCGGCGTCGAACACCGCGAACCGGGTCAGCGCCGATCCCGCGAGCAGCGCCAGCCCGGAGAGCACCGACGACCACCGGCGCTTCCGGCCGACGACCGCGCCCACCGCGCCCGCGGCCAGGCACGCCTTCGACGCCGTCATCAGCGTCTTGGCCCGGCCCTTCTCGTAGACGTCGGCGAGCAGGCCGAGGTCGTGGGTCATCTTCTGGTCGGTCGCGAGCTCGACGACGGCGCCGAGGGCGCCGAGGCGCGCCGCGGGCTCGTTGTCCTCGACCGCGGCGAAGACCAGCGCGAACCCGCCCCCGGCGGCCGCGGCGCTCGAGCCGAACAGCACCGGGAGGTGGCGGTGCGCCTCGTGCCAGGTCGGCACCGCGGTGTTCGAGAACAGCACCGCGGTGTAGGTCGCCAGCGCCGGCCCGATCGCGGCGGCCGCGACGCCGGTGACGTCCCCGGCCCGCTCGATCCAGTCCTCGTCGCGCCTGCCCCGCACCCAGCCCCAGACCTCCGACGCGGCCGTCGCGGCGGCGAACGTCGCGAAGGGGGAGAGGATCCAGGTGCCGACGGAGAGCGGCGAGGTCGGCTTGAGCACCCGCAGCATGTGCAGGAAGCGCGTCGGCCGGTGCAGGTCGTGGATCAGGAACACCGTGCCGCCCACGGCCCCGCCCACCGCGGCCATCCGACCGGCCCGGCGCAGGCTCGGCCGCCCGGTGGCCCGGGCCATCGCGGCCAGCACCGACGACGACCCGGCGAGCCCGCCGAGGAACAGGTACAGCGGGACGTCCGGGTTCTTCCACACCGGAGCCTTGATGATCGGGCGGCCGTAGTAGGACCGGAACTCGGCCTCCGGGACCATCAGCTGCTCGCCCTTGCGGCCCCGGCCCCGGCGCGGCTTCACCTGGTCACGGTCGAGGACGTGCCGCTCGGGCATCTGCGGGTTGAGGTCCTCGGTCATCGCCGTGCCCTCCAGAAGGTGGCCACCGCGGCGGCCCCCAGGCCGAGCGCGGTGAGCGCGGCGTTCCGCCACATCTCGGGCAGGTCGCGCGTGGTGACGATCGGGTCCGGCGGCAGCCCGTAGACCTCGGGCTCGTCGAGCAGCAGGAAGAAGGCCCCGTCGCCGCCGACGCCGTCGTCCTCGTCGCGCCCGTAGAGCCGGGCCTCGGCGACGCCGAGCCCGTGCAGCTCGGCCAGGCGCGCGTCGGCGGTGGCCTGCAGCTCGTCGAGGTCGCCGAACTGGATGGACTTCGTGGGGCACGCCTTCGCGCACGCCGGCTCGAGCCCGCTGCCGAGGCGGTCGTAGCAGAGCGTGCACTTGTGCGCGCCCCCGTCGGCCTCGCGGACGTCGATGACGCCGTAGGGGCACGAGGGCACGCAGTAGCCGCAGCCGTTGCAGATGTCGTCCTGCACGACGACGGTGCCGAACTCGGTCCGGAACAGCGCCCCCGTCGGGCAGTTGTCGAGGCAGCCGGCGTGGGTGCAGTGCTTGCAGACGTCGGAGGCCATCAGCCACCGCACGTCGCGCTCGTCGTCGGGGGTCTGCTGGCCGTGGGCGCCGCTGTCGGGCAGCAGCGACAGCAGGTCGATCGTCCCCGGCGACCCGTCCGCCGTGGGCGGCGCGGTCGCGGTGTCGCGCGGGGCGCCCGGCACCGGCCCGCCCGACACCGCGGGCAGCCCGGCGGGCAGGTGACCCGTGGTCGGGGTGCCGCCGTGCGCGAGCGTGGCCGACCCGTGCGGGCGGACGTCCTCGATGAACGCCACGTGCCGCCAGGTGGAGGCGCCGAGGTCACCGGTGTTGTCGTAGGACATGCCGGTGAGGCGGTAGAGGTCCGAGGCGTCCGTCCCGTCGTCGGGGACGAGGTTCCACTCCTTGCACGCGACCTCGCAGGCCTTGCAGCCGATGCAGACCGAGGTGTCGGTGAAGAACCCGACCCGCTTCGGGTGCCCCGCGTCGAACCCCGCGTCGGCGGCGGGGTCGGGCAACGGGCCGTAGAGCGCGTCGTCCTTCCCCCCGAAGGCGTTCCAGACCGACGTCATCAGACGTTCCCTCCCGGCTCGACCCCGGCCTTGCGGCGGTACTGCTCCACGAACTCGAGGAGCGCCGGGCCGCGCGGACGCCGGCCCGGCTGGATGTCGCAGGTGGCCACCTTCGACTCCTGGATGTGGACGTTCGGGTCCATCACCACTCCCAGCAGGTCGTTCGCGGGGTCGCCGGTCGAGAGACCGTTGGACCCCCAGTGGTAGGGCAGGCCGATCTGGTGGACGGTCTGGTCCCCGATCCGCAGCGGCTTCATGCGCTCGGTGACCACCACACGCGCCTCGATCGCGGTCCGTGCCGAGATCAGGGTCGCCCACCCCAGGTGGTCCAGCCCGCGCTCGCGGGCCAGCGCGGGGGAGACCTCGCAGAAGAACTCCGGCTGGAGTTCCGAGAGGTAGGGAAGCGTGCGGCTCATGCCGCCCGCGGTGTGGTGCTCGGTGAGCCGGTAGGTGATGAAGGCGTACGGATAGACCTCGCTCTGCGAGGGGTTGATGCGGTTCCACGCCCGGTCGATCCGCTCGAGCGCCGGGTTGTCCTGCTGGTCGTGCAGCAGGTTGGCCACGGGGGACTCGACCGGCTCGTAGTGCGTGGGCATCGGCCCGTCCGCCAGTCCGGCCGGCGCGTACAGCCACGCCTTGCCGTCGGTCTGCATGATGAACGCGTCGGTGCCCGAGAGCGCGTCCTCCGCCGTCGCGCCCTCCGCGGGCACGTAGGACGGGGGCTTCGTGGCCTCGAAGTCGGGGACGTCGTGGCCGGTCCACCTCTCCTGCTCGGAGTCCCACCAGACGTAGGCCTTGCGCTCGCTCCAGGGCTTCCCGTCCTTGTCGGCGGAGGCGCGGTTGTAGAGCGTCCGGCGGTTCGCCGGCCACGCCCAGCCCCACTCCGCGGCCACCCAGTCCTGCTCGGAGCCGGGCTTGCGCCGGTCGGCCTGGTTGACGCCGTCCGCGTAGACCCCGGTGTAGATCCAGCACCCGGCCGTCGTCGAGCCGTCGGCCTTGAGCTGGGTGTAGCTCGAGAGCGGCGTGCCGTCGGCGTCGTAGCCGTTGATCTCCCCGAGCACGTGCTCCGGGTCCGGCTCTTCGTGCATGCCGAACGTCGGGTAGTCCCACGTCAGGTCGAGCAGCGGCCGGTCGCGCTCGTCGGTCGAGCCCGCCAGCTTCTCCCGGATCTTCTTGCCCAGGTGGAAGTAGAAGTGCAGCTCCGAGCGGGCGTCGCCCGGCGGGTGCACCGCCTCGCGGCGCCACTGCAGCAGCCGCTGGGTGTTCGTGAACGTCCCGGCCTTCTCGGTGTGGTTGGCGCAGGGCAGGAAGAAGACCTCGGTGCCGATCTCCTCGGTGACCATCTCCCCGGTCTCGATCTCGGGCCCGTCCTTCCAGAACGTGGCCGTCTCGATCATCTGCATGTCCCGGACGACCAGCCAGTCCAGGTTGGCCAGGCCGAGGCGCTGCATCTTGCCGTTGGCGTGCCCGATCGCCGGGTTCTCGCCGACGACGAAGTACCCGAAGGTCTTCTTGTCGATCTGGTCCCGCACGATCCCGTACGTGCCGTGGTCGCCGGTCAGGCGCGGCAGGTAGTCGAACGCGAAGTCGTTCTCCTCGGTCGCCGCGTCGCCCCACCAGGCCTTGAGCAGGCTCACCATGTAGGTGTCCATCCGGCCCCAGAACCCCGTCTTCGCCGCGTCGGCGTCGAGGAACGAGCGCAGGTCCTCGTGCAGGTGCGCGTTGGGCATCGGGATGTAGCCCGGCAGCAGGTCGTAGAGCGTCGGGATGTCCGTGGAGCCCTGGATCGAGGCGTGCCCGCGCAGCGCGAGGATGCCGCCGCCGGGGCGGCCCATGTTGCCGAGCAGGGTCTGCAGGATCGCGGCGCCGCGGATGTACTGCGCCCCGACGCTGTGGTGCGTCCAGCCCACCGAGTACACCCACGCCGTCGTCCGGTCGCGCCCCGAGTTCTCCGTGATGGCCCGCGCCACCTCGAGGAACTGCTCGACGCCCATCCCGCAGACCTGCGAGACGGCTTCCGGCGTGTAGCGCGCGTAGTGGCGGCGCAGCACCTGGTAGACGCACCGGGGGTGCTGCAGCGTCTCGTCGCGCTGCGGCGCCCCGGTCGCGTTCGCCGCGTCGCCCACCCCGCCCGCGCTGTCGGAGGCCATCGCCGCGTGGTGCTCGCGGAGCTGGGACTCCCAGTGGTCGCGTTGACCCGCCGCGGGCGCCTCGTAGACGCCGCCCTCGAGCTGCCAGGAGATGGGGTCGTAGCGCCCGGTCTCGGCGTTGAAGCCCGAGAAGAGCCCGGCCATGTCCTCGGTGTCGGCGAAGTCCTCACCGACGATGTCGGCGGCGTTGGTGAAGGTCTCGACGTACTCCCGGAAGTCGAGGCCGTTCTCCAGCACGTAGCTGATCAGCCCGCCCAGGAAGGCGATGTCGGCGCCCGCGCGGAACGGCACGTGCATGTCCGCGACCGCCGAGGTGCGGGTGAAGCGCGGGTCGACGTGGATGATCTTGGCGCCGCGGCGCTTCGCCTCCATGACCCACTGGAAGCCCACCGGGTGGGCCTCCGCCATGTTCGATCCCTCGATGACGATGCAGTCCGAGTGGATCAGGTCCTGCTGGAAGTTCGAGGCCCCTCCGCGGCCGAAGCTGGTCCCCAGACCGGGGACGGTGGCGCTG
>NZ_JBVPVA010001034.1:0-1184 GCF_055612215.1 Actinomycetospora sp.
ATCGACGGCATCCCCGGCTTCTCGTTCCTCAAGCGTCGCGGGGACGCCAAGGCGGAGGAGTAGGGAGCCCGTCGGATTCCGCCGCGGCGGGGCCTGGGGATGTCGACCCCCGCCGATCTCGCCCGGATCGAGCGGCCATCGCAGCACGGGGTGTCGAGGATCGAGCCATGATCCTCGTGACCGGTGCCACCGGCACCGTCGGACGCGCCCTGCTCGACGAGCTCGCCACGACGGGCGAGCCCGTGCGCGCCATGACCCGCCGCCCCGCGACCGCCGACCTGCCCGGGTACGTCGAGGTGGTCGGCGGCGACCTCGGCGACCCCGCCTCCCTCGGGGGCGCCCTGCGCGACGTCGACCGCGTCTTCGCCGTCTCCACCGGTCCCGACGGGCCCACCCAGGACCGGGATCTCGCGGCCGCCGCCGCGACGGCGGGCGCGGGCCGGATCGTGAAGCTCTCCACTCTCAGCGTCGACGACGACCGCATCGACGACCCGATCACGCGCTGGCACCGGGCCGGCGAGGACGCGGTGCGCGACAGCGGCGTCGCGTGGACCTTCCTGCGGCCCACCGGCTTCACGTCCAACGCCCTGCACTGGGCCGGGACCATCGCGGACCACGACACCGTCTACCACCCCTACGGCGACGGCCGGGTCGCGCTCATCGACCCCCGCGACATCGCCGCGGTCGCCGCGACGGTGCTCACCCGGCCCGGGCACGAGGGACGGGCCTATGCCCTGTGCGGCCCGGAGGCGCTCGGCCCAGCGGACGAGGTCGAGATCCTGTCGGAGGTCCTCGGGCGCCCGCTGCGCTACGTCGAGGTCCCACCCGGGGCCGCGCACCGGGCCATGGTCGAGCGGGGGATGCCGCCGGAGCTGGCCGACGCCGTGGTCGCCAAGGCCGCCACCACCCGGGAGCCCGGCGTCGGTGTCCCCGACCGGGACCTGCCCCGGCTCCTCGCCACGACGCCGCGCACGTTCCGCGCGTGGGCCCGCGACCACGCCGCGGCCTTCACCCGCTAGGCCCCGGTCGTCTGGTGCTCCAGCCCGTGCACCTCGCGGATCACGTCGACGAAGTCACCCATGATCCCGGTGAGCGAGTACGACTTCGGCGTCACCACCCGCTGCACGCCGAGCCGTTGGAGCTGCTCGGCGTCCTTCGGCGGGATGATCCCGCCGACCACGACG
>NZ_JBVPVA010001037.1:0-2134 GCF_055612215.1 Actinomycetospora sp.
CGTCGTGGTCGGCGGGATCATCCCGCCGAAGGACGCCGAGCAGCTCCAACGGCTCGGCGTGCAGCGGGTGGTGACGCCGAAGTCGTACTCGCTCACCGGGATCATGGGTGACTTCGTCGACGTGATCCGCGAGGTGCACGGCCTGGAGCACGAGGGCACCCCGACCGGCGTCTGAGCGCGCCCTCGCCGCGGCGGAATCCGACGGGCTCCCTACTCCTCCGCCTTGGCGTCCCCGCGACGCTTGAGGAACGAGAAGCCGGGGATGCCGTCGATGGCGCGCCGGAGGTCCTTGGTGACGTCGAGCAGCTCGGACAGGTCGGGTCCGACGCGGTCGAGGGTCTCCAGGATCGGCAGGATGTCGTGGCTGAGGTGGTGGGCGAGCGCCGGGAGCTCGTCGACGAGCTGGATCGCGGCGTCGATCTCCTCGGGCGCGAGGTCGTCGACGAACTTCTGGGTCAGCGGCGCGGCGCGCTCGAGCATCGGCCGGTAGAGGTCGAGCAGCTCCTGGGCGTGCGTGCTCAGCGAGCCCGCGGAGGTCATCACGTCGTCCGCACCGGAGGTGATGGTGCGGGCGGACTCGACGACCTCGGAGGCCCCGCGCGTGATCGTGCGCGCCTCGCTCACCACTCCGTCGGCGCCGCGGGTGATGCCGGCCGCGTCGTCGACCACCGACGCGGCGCCCTTGGTGATGCTCCGGGCCTCGTCGACCACCGAGGCGGCGCCGCGGGTGATCACGCGGGCCTCGGTGACGACGCCGTCGGCGCCGGAGGTGATGCCACGGGCCGACTCGACGACCTCGGACGCCCCGCCGGTGATGCCGCGTGCGGACTCGACGACCGACGCGGCCCCCGTCGTGATCCCGCGGGCCTCGACGATCACCCCCTCGATCTCGGCGACGATGCCGTCGGCCCGGTCGACCAGGCCGTCGACGCGCTCCGCGACCCCGCTCAGGACCGCGAGCAGGCGCGTGACCTCGTCCAGCAACGCCTCGACCCGGCCGGGCAGCCGCGCGCCGACCCCGATGAGCTCGGCGCCCCACGCGGCCACGGCGGCGCCGGTCGAGACGACCTCGGCGGGTGTCGGCACGACCAGCGGGCCGAGGCGAACGAGTGACATGATCCCAGTGTCCACGCTCCGGGCCGGGGTGATCGGGATCAGCGCAGCATCAGCATCGCGTAGGCGGCGATCGACTGGGCGTCGGTGATCTCCCCGGCGCGCACCCGGTCCTCGAACTCGGCGCGGGTCACCCACGCGGTGCGCATGTCCGCCTCGGTCACCTCCCGGTCCGGGGCGCCCGCGGTGAGGTCCGTCGCGAGGAAGGCCCGGCCGCGCTGGGAGGACAGGCCGGGCGCGACGTCGAGCAGGCCGAGCGGCTCCCAGTGTGCCGCGCGCAGGCCGGGCTCCTCCCGCAGCTCCCGCGCGGCCAGCTCGGCGGGATCGGCCTCGGCGCGGTCGGGGGCCGTGCCCTGCGGGAACTCCCACCGGCGCAGGCCCAGCGGGTAGCGGAACTGCTCGACCATCATCATCCGCGCCTGCGGACCGGTGCCCTCGAGCGCGATCACCAGCGCGTAGTGCGGCTTGTCGACGACGCCGTAGACGCCCTCGCCGCCGTCGGGACGCCGGAAGGTGTCCTCCCGGACGGTCATCCAGGGGTTCTCGTACACCGGCCGGCTCGAGAGCGTGTCCACGCGGCCGATCATCCCCGAGCGCGGTCACCCACCCGGCCCGGACCTCCCACTCGACCACCCGGACCAGGCCCGCCCTTGCTAGGCTGCGCGCCCGAGCAGGGCGAATCGGTCACCGCGGAACGGGAGCACGGCAGAGCACATGGTCAGCACAGTCATCGCCGAGGTCTTCGCCTTCCTGATCGTCCTGTACGTGCTCTACCGGTACGTCCTCCCGCCGCTGCGGACGATGACGGAGAAGCGCGAGAAGGAGATCGCCCAGCAGGTCGAGGACGCGCGCAAGGCCAAGGAGCGCCTGGAGGCCGCCGAGGCCGCGTACCGCGAGGCCGTCGAGAACGCGCAGAACGACGCCGCCCGCATCCGGGACGACGCGCGGGCGGACGCCCAGCGCATCGCCGACGAGATGCGCGAGAAGGCCGAGGAGGAGGTCGAGCGCCTCAAGCGCCGTG
>NZ_JBVPVA010001065.1:0-1774 GCF_055612215.1 Actinomycetospora sp.
CGGCGGCCTCGGCCACCTGGCGATCCAGTTCGCGGCGCGCATGGGCTGCGAGGTCGTCGCCGTCTCGCGCGGCACCGACAAGGCCGACCTCGCGAAGCAGCTCGGCGCCCACCACCACATCGACTCGCAGGCGGGCGACCCCGGCGCCGCCCTGGCCGAGCTGGGCGGAGCCAAGGTCGTCATCGCCACCGCGACGAGCGGCGAGGCGATCTCCGCGCTCGTCCCGGGTCTCGCGCCCCGCGGGCAGCTCGTGGTGGTCGGCGCGGCCGAGACGCCGCTGACGGTGGACGCGATGTCGCTGATCGGCCCGGCCACCCAGATCGCGGGCCACCCCTCGGGCACCTCGAAGGACTCCGAGGACACGCTGAACTTCTCCCGCATCACCGGCGTCCGCCCCATGATCGAGACGATGCCGCTCGAGCGGGCGGCCGAGGCCTACGAGAAGATGATGTCGAACGACGCCCGCTTCCGGATGGTGCTCACCACCGGGAACTGACGCGCTCACCCCGGGGGGCCTCCGCGTCCCCCGGGGTCAGCCGAAGCGCTGGAGCGCGCGGGTGAAGGCCCAGCGGTCCTGGTCGACGCCGCTGCAGTCGTCCTGCTCGTCCGTGGTGCCCGCGCATCCGCCGTTGTCGCGCAGCAGCGACCAGGCCCCGACGAAGCCGTAGCCGGCCCGGCGCGCCCCGGCGACGACCGCCTGGGCGTCGGCGAGGGTCGTCGTCGCGTCGGTGTCGTTGCGCCCGAGCATCAGCGTCACCCCGACGCGGGCGGCGACGTCGGCCGGGTCGGTGCCCGGCCACATCGCCTCCAGGGTTCGTGTGGAGGCGGCCGCGGCGCCGAGCATCGCACCCGACCACGACCCGCTCGCCGGGAAGTTCATGACCATGAGGTTCACCCGCGCCGCCACGCCGCGGTCGGACACCGCCCGCACGAGCTCGCGCGCGGTCGTCGTCATCCCGGTGGACGCGTCCTGCACCTGCACCGTCAGCGTGACCTTCGTGCCCCGCTCGCGCTGCAGCAGGGCGAGCGCGTCGCCGATCCGGGCCACCGAGACCGCCCGGCCGGTGTCGGTCTCGACGTCGACGTCGAGGTGGTCGGTGCCGACCGCGTCGAGGGCCTGTCCGTAGGCGTCCGCCAGCGAGCGCGCGTCGGGGCACCGGGTCTCGAGGTAGGTGCCCACGGCTCCGCCGGAGGACACCGTCGGCGTGCCCCCGCGGGCCTTCAGCGCGGTCACCGTGCGGCGCACCGCCGGGTCGTCGATCGGGGTGGTACCGCCCCAGGTCGGGGCGCACGACGACCCGGCGAGCACGAACGCGAGCACGACGTCGCGCTGTCCGGACGCGTCCGCGATCGCGCCCAGGTCGGGCAGCGGCGGCGTGGTCAGGTCGACGTAGGGCGCGACGCGGACGGTCGGCAGCGGCCCGTCCGGGGCACGCGCGCCCGATCGTGCGGGCGCCGCCGCCGCCGTCGTCGGGGCCGCGCGTGACGGGGCCGCGGGCGGCGGGGCGACCTCGGTGCGGGCGACCGGCGCGGGCTCCGGCTGCGGCGTGCGCAACGGCGAGGGCAGGACCGAGCAGGCCACCAGCACCATCGTGAGCGCGACCCCGGCGAGGGCCGCGCGCAGCGCGACCAGCACTAGCCGGCGCTCACGCGGAGAGCGTGCCCGGCGCCGCGGCCGCCGCCGGCTTCGTGCCGGTGCCGTTGCGGCGGGGGGTGCCCGTGCCGGTGCCGTTCGGGGTGACCGTCCCGGGCTTCGTCGTGGTCGGCGGCGTCG
>NZ_JBVPVA010000250.1:0-4137 GCF_055612215.1 Actinomycetospora sp.
ACGGCGCCCGGGCCGGGGCCGTGCGCGGCGCCGCCGCCGCTTCCTCTTCCGCTTCCTCCCCAGCCGACGCGTGGGTGCTGCCGCGCCGGTCCTGCCCGCGCGCCCACCGCCGGCCCCCCGTGTGCCGGTCCCACCCCTCACCGGAGGACCACGATGGCCTCTGACCCGGACACCCCCGCGGTCCTGAACCACCCCGAACCCGGGCTCCCGCCCCTCGACGTCTCCCGGACCGACGACCCCGAGGTCCTCGCCGAGGCGGCCCGCGAGGACTACTCGCTGCACGTGGTCCCGCAGTCGTGGCGGCTGAGCGCCCCGAAGATGGCCCTCGCCTGGTCGGCGCTGATGTCGGCCATGTTCTGGGTCGTCGTCGCCGCGGGCGCCTCGCTCGTCGTCGGGACCGTGCAGGCGCTGGTCGGGCTCGCCGTCGCCGCCCTCGTGCACGGGTCGCTGTGCCTGGTCATGTCCCGGACGGCGGCCGACTCCGGCCAGACCGTCGGCCTGTTCTCCCGCGCGATGTTCGGCTACCGCGGCGCCGCGATCGCCACGCTCGCCCTCGGCCTCACCGGCACGTGGTTCGCCGTCTTCGAGGGCTCGGTGCTGGCGGTCGCCGCGCAGGCGGAGTTCGGCGGGCCCGTCTGGATCTGGTATCTCGTCGTCACGCTCGTGTGCATCCCGCTCGTCATCGGCGGCGTCCGCCAGGCGATCGAGAAGGTCAACGCGTGGCTGCTGCCGGTCTTCCTGGCCGGGCTCGTCACCACCGTCGTCTGGGCGACGGTGGTGCACGGCTACGACGGGTCGTGGCTCACCGCGCCGCCCAGCACCCCCGAGCCGATGGCGGGCCCGGGCTGGCTGTTCGTCTTCGCCATCTACATGGGCGTGTTCTCCAACGTGCTCTACACGTTCGACTTCGCCCGCATGGGCCGCCGGGAGGACCACCGGGTCAACGGCGTGCACACCTTCGGCTACACGTTCTACTTCTTCACGATCCTGGTGAACGGGGCCGTCGGCATCTACCTCGTCCACACCATTCCGCTGGCCGAGGTCAGCGAGTCGGGCCTCGTCGTGGGCATCGTGCAGATGATGGGCTGGCTGGGCGTCGTGTTCATCGTCGCCACCCAGTTGAAGATCAACACCGCGAACTTCTACGTGGCCTCGACCAATTTCCAGGGCCTGTTCTCGCGGACGTTCAACCTCACGCTGTCGCGCACGACCTGGGTCGTCATCGTCGGCGCGCTGTCCTTCGCGGTGATGACGCTGAACATCTTCACGTTCATCAACACCTGGCTCTCCTACCAGGGCGCCGTCCTCGTGGCCTGGGTCGGGATCGCGCTCGTGACGGTCGCCGACGCGCGGCGCCGGGGACGCGCCGGCGACGTGGCGTTCGAGTTCCGGCCGGGACGGGTGCCGCGGGTGGACGTGGGCGGCGTCGTCGCCTGGGTGGTCGCCTCCGGCGTCGGCATCACGCTGATCGCCACCGGGAGCGCGCTCGCGAGCACCTGGGCGCTGGTGATCACCTTCGTCCTGGCCGTCGTCATCGCCGCGGTCGGGAAGGCCCGCGGGAGCGGGCGCCCGACCGGGGCCGCCGCGCGCGGCCACGATCCGCGCGACGAGGTGGAGGACGTCTGGGCCGACCGGATCCGCTGCCACGCCTGTCACCGGTCCTACGTCGCCGTCGAGATGGACCGCGACCCGGCCCACGGCGACGAGGCCATCTGCGCGGCCTGCGCGACGTCCTCGTCGTTCCTCGACGCCGTCGCCGCCGAACGCCGCTGAGAGGACCCCGTGCCGCTGCTCGTCTGCCGTACCTGCCCCCGCGACACCCGCGACGCGGGTTCGTTCGGGGCCGACCTCGACCGCGCCGTCGACGACCTCGCCCGACGGCGAGGGGTGCGGGTCCGCCACGTCCCGTGCCTCGGGGGCTGCCCCCGCCCGGGCAACGCCGGCCTGGACGCCATGGGGAAGCCCCGCGTCCGGTTCTCCGACATCGACCCGGCCGAACCCGGCGACGCCGCCGCGCTGGTGGAGGCGGCCGCGCGCTACGACGCCTCGCCCAGCGGCCTGCCCGACGACTGGCAGGTGCCCGACCCGCTCCGCGCGCGGCTCACCGCGGTCACCCCGAAGCGTGTGGGCTGACCCGGGTCCTTGCCACCGATCGGGGGCGGCGATGACCATGCACCCCGACACCGTCGTCGTCGCCCCGGAGGAACCCCATGCAGGTGTCCTGCGCCTTCCCGACCGCCCTGAGCTCCCCGGACGACATCGTGCTCGCCGAACAGCTGGGCTACGAGCGGGCCTGGGTCTACGACACCCCGCAGCAGAGCCCGGACGTCTGGATGACGCTCGCGCTCGCGGCCGACCGGACCGAGCGCATCGGGCTGGGGCCCGGCGTCCTGATCCCGAGCCTGCGCCACCCGATGGTCAACGCCGCGGCCACCGCGACCCTCGCGGCCCTCGCCCCCGGCCGGACGGCGGTGGCGTTCGGGACGGGGTTCACCGGCCGGCGCGCGATGGGCTACCGCGCGATCACGTGGGCGTTCATGGACGCCTACATCCGCGCGTTCCGCGGGCTGCTGCGCGGCGAGGTCGTCGAGTGGGAGGGCGCGCAGATGCAGATGCTCCACCCCGACGGGCACGCGCCGGCCCGGCCGGTGGACGTCCCGGTGCTCGTCGGGGCGCTCGGGCCGAAGGGGGAGGCGGTGGCCCGCGAGCTCGGTGACGGGCTCTTCGCGACGCTGCAGCTGCCGGACTTCCTGCGCGAGTACTCCTGGGTGCCGTACCTGGCCTGGGGGACCGTGCTCGACGAGGGGGAACCGCCGGACTCCGAGCACGCGCGCGCCGCGGGCGGTCCGGGGTGGGCGCTCGCCTACCACGGCGCCTACGAGTTCGGGGGACCCGACGCCGTGCGCGGCCTGCCCGGCGGCGACGCCTGGCTGGGCACCGTGGAGCAGACCCCCGAGGCGCAGCGACACCTCGCCGTGCACTCCGGGCACTGCGTCGAGATCAACGCCGCCGACCGCGCGGCGTGGGAGGCCGGCGGCCACTCGATGCTCCCGGACGTGACCATCAGCGGGACCCGGGACCAGGTCCGGCGGCGGGTCGACGACCTCGCCGCGCACGGGGTCACGGAGATCGTGTTCCAGCCGTGCGGGCCCGACACCCGGGCCGAGCTGGAGCGCTTCCGGGAGGCCGTGAGCGCCTGACGCGCGGGCTCAGGAGGTGCGCTTCTTCCGGCGCCGTGCCCGCCCGTCGTCGTCCTTGCCGCGGACCTCGCGCCAGGTCTCGTGGACGGCGTCGAGCGCACCCTTGGTGACGCCCTTGGCGCCGCCGTGCATGACGTTCTCGGTGGTGCTCGCGACGAACTCGTCGATCCCCTTGCCGCCCTTCTCGTGCAGGTCGAGGCGGTTGGTGGCCTCGGCGAACCGCAGATAGGTGTCGACGCTCGCGACCACGATCCGCGCGTCGATGGTGACGAGCTCGATGCCGACCACGGAGATCTTGACGAAGGCGTCGATCACCAGGCCCTTGTCGAGGATCAGGTCGAGCACCTCGGCGAGCCCGCCCTGACGGAGGCGCCGCGTGACCATCAGCCAGGGCCAGGGCACCGGCAACGTCCGGAAGGCCCCGCAGGGCGGGCTCGCCGAGGTGCTCGACCTGATCCTCGACAAGGGCCTGGTGATCGACGCCTTCGTCAAGATCTCGGTGGTCGGCATCGAGCTCGTCACCATCGACGCGCGGATCGTGGTCGCGAGCGTCGACACCTACCTGCGGTTCGCCGAGGCGACCAACCGCCTCGACCTGCACGAGAAGGGCGGCAAGGGGATCGACGAGTTCGTCGCGAGCACCACGGAGAACGTCATGCACGGCGGCGCCAAGGGCGTCACCAAGGGTGCGCTCGACGCCGTCCACGAGACGTGGCGCGAGGTCCGCGGCAAGGACGACGACGGGCGGGCGCCGCGCCGGAGGAAGCGCACCTCCTGAGCCGGCGCGTCAGGCGCTCACGGCCTCCCGGAAGCGCTCCAGTTCGGCCCGGGTGTCGGGTCCGCACGGCTGGAACACGATCTCCGTGACCCCGTGCGCGGCGAGGTCGTCGACCCGCCGCCGGACCTGGTCCCGGGTCCCGCTGATGGTCACGTCCGG
>NZ_JBVPVA010000304.1:0-3710 GCF_055612215.1 Actinomycetospora sp.
GGGCTCGGGCGCGGCGACGGCAGCCGGCGAGTTGGGACGCGGCGCCGGTCAGGCGGTGTCCGACGTCGGCGAGGGCGCGGGAGAGGCGGTGTCCGACGTCGGTGAGTGCGCCGGCGAGGCGGTGTCCGACGTCGGTGAGAGCGCCGGCGAGGCGGTGTCCGACGTCGGCGACACGGTCTCGGACGTCGGGGCGTCGCGCAGCGGACTCGTCGACGGCCGCGCCGCCGACACGACCGACACCGACGAGGCGACCGCTGCCGACGAGGACGAGGACGAGGCCTCCGGCGCCGCGACCGAGACCGACGAGGACACCGACGATGTAGACACCGACGTCGATGAGGACACCGACGTCGAGGACGCAGACGACGACGTGGCCGAGAGCGAGGACGAGAGCGAGTACGACGAGGACGCCGACGACGTCGTCGAGGACGATGTGGCCGAGGACGACGCCGACGCCGAGGACGCCGCCGAGGACGTCGAGGACGACGACGCCGAGGACGTCGAGGACGTCGAGCCCGACCAGGACCCCGAGCCCGAGTCCGCGCAGCCCGACGAGGCCGACGAGCCCGACCAGCCCGACCAGCCCGACGAGGTCCTCGTCCAGGCCGACGCCCCGGCGCCGGTCCGACGAGCGCGCTCCGGACGTCGTCGCGTCCAGGGGCGGGACCAGGAGGCTGCGCCTCCGGAGGAGGCCCAGGAGCCGCGGGGCGGACGCCAGGAGACCCAGGAACGACCGAGCCCCGCCCGCCGCCGCCGGGCGGCGCGCGAGCGATGAGCTGGCTGTCGTTCCGGAGCTCCGTCTCCGCCGAGCAGATGTCCTTCGGCGAGGTGGAGGGCGACGAGATCGTCTTCCACGGCGACGCCCCGGAGCGGTCGTGGTCGGGGACCCGGCGCCGGAACCTGCCGGCGGCCGTGCCCCCGCACTCGACCTGGTCCGACGTCCGGGTCGACCTGGTCGTCGAGGGCGAGCTCCCGGACAGCGGGGACGTCAGCCCTTCGCCGCGGCCTTCTCCTTCGCCGCCCGCTTCTGGGCCTGCTTGAAGTCGCGGACCTCGGCGAGGGTGGTGGCGTCCACGACGTCGGCGATCGAGCGCCGTGAGCCCTCGTCCCCGTAGGAACCCGCCGCGTCCCGCCAGCCGTCGAGCTCGAGGCCGCACTGCTTGCCGAGGAGCGCGGTGAAGATCTGCGCCTTCATCGTGCCCCAGCCGGGCAGGGCCTTGAGGCGGCGGAAGACGTCGTCGCCGTCGGCGGCCTCGGTCCAGATCCGCGTGACGTCGCCGTCGTAGTCCTCGACGATCGCCCGGCAGACCTCCTGCACGCGCTCGGCCATCGACTTCGGGTAGCGGTGCAGTGCGGGCGGGCCGGTGAACGCGGCGACCAGCGCGTCGTGGTCGTACTCCGCGATCTTCGAGGCGGTGATCTCCCCGATGCGCTCGGTCAGCAGTGCCGGGCCCGCGAACGCGCGCTCCATGGGGAACTGCTGGTCGAGCTGCATGCCGATGAGCAGCGCGAGCGGGTTCTGCGAGAGGACCGCGTCGGCGTCGGGGTCCTGGGCGAGGGTCAGCGACGGCACGGCACCCACCCTAGGACGTCAGAGGGCCTTCGTGAGCACTGCGAAGTGCAGGTCGGGGTCGTGCGGGAAGCCGACGCCGGGCTCGCCGTACGGGAAGGGGCGGGTCTCCCCCGTGCGCGCGTAGCCGCGGCGCTCGTACCAGCCGATGAGCTCGGGCCGCCGGTCGATCACACACATCTCCATCGTCGTCGCCCCGCCGGACCGGGCGTGCTCCTCGGCGGCGGCCAGCACGGCCTTCCCCAGCCCGGAGCCCTGCAGACCCGGGCGCACCGCGAACATCCCGAACGACGCCGTCGGCTCCCCCGCCCGGTGGGTCACCGCCGCACAGCCCTCGTGGGCGCCGGCGACGAGGAGGGTGATCGACGGGTCGGCGAGATCGGCGGCGAGCAGCTCGCGGGTGGTGCGTGGGCCCGCGATGAGCTCGGCCTCGGTGGTCCAGCCGTTGCGGCCGCCGGCGCCGCGGTAGGCGGCGTGGATCAGCTCGAGCAGGGCGTCGACGTCCTGCGAGGTGGCGGGCCGGATCGTCAGCGATTCGGGGACGGTCACACCCGCGATTCTGCGCTCTGCCCGTCGAGCTGGCCCAGCCCGCGGTCGACGTCCGCGGGCGTGCGCCCGATCACCGGGAGGCCGCGCCACCACAGCGAGATGCCGCGGCGCCGGATGGCGAGCGCGACCCGCTGGGTGACGAACGGGTGCCGGGCGAGAGCCCGCAGCACGGCGGCGGTCGTCGCCGGACGCCGGTGCCCGCGCAGGGTGGCGACGAAGGCCGTGGTGAGGCCGCCGTCGTCGGGAACCGGGCGGCGCAGGACGACGGTGGCCGACAGCGTCTCCCCCGGCTCGGGCACCCGCATCCGGTACTCGCCGTCGACGGGGAAGAACGGCGAGACGTAGAAGTCCTTGTCGACCCGGGCGCGCCCGGCGTCGTCGACCTCGAGCAGGTAGTGGTGGCGCCCGCCGTAGGTGTTGTGGACCTCCGCGACGACGTCGGTGAGCGCACCGGCGGGGTCGTGGCACCAGTACAGCGTGATCGGGTTGAAGACGTACCCGAGGGTGCGCGGGTGGGCGAGCATCAGCACCTGCGCGGGACGGGCCCGTCCGTGCGCGGCGAGGAACGCGTCGAGGTTCTCGCGGATCGAGCGCTCGGGGTGCCCGAGGTGGTCGGCGCCGCGGAAGGCCAGGCCGGGGAACCGCGGCAGGGCGTCGAGGTCGACCAGCCAGAGGTACATGCGGTGGGTGAAGGCGTCGTCGAGGGTCTGGCTGCGGCGGTGGGAGACGGTGACGTCGTAGAGCGCGGCCGAGCTCACCACGACACCCCCAACGAGGCCGCCGCCCGCACGCCCGAGGCGCAGCCGTCCTCGTGGAAGCCCCAGCCGTGGTACGCCCCCGCGAACGCGATCCGGCCGTCGTTCAGCTCCGGCAGCCGACGCTGCGCCGCGACCGAGGCCGGCGTGTACGCGGGGTGCTCGTAGTCCATGCGCGCGATCACCGACGCCGGGTCGACGCGGTCGGTGGCGTTCAGCGTGACCACGTAGGTCTCGGGGGTGTCCAGCCGCATCAGCCGGCTCATGTCGTAGCTGACCAGCACGCGGTCCTCGCCGGGCACGCGCAGCAGGTTCCACGACGCCCGCGCGTCCGCGGCCCGGGGCAGCACCGACGTGTCGGTGTGCAGCCACGTCTCGTTGGCCGAGTACGTGAACGCCCCCAGCAGCTCGCGCTCCGCGGTCGTCGGGGACCCCAGCAGCGACAGCGCGGTCGGCGCGTGGGTCGCGACGACGACCCGGTCGAACCGGTGCGCCACGTCCGCGTCGTCACGCACCTCGACCCCGGCGCCGTCGCGGGTGATCGCGCGGATCGGTGTGGAGACCTCGACGGCGGACAGGCCCTTGACCACGCGCTCGACGTAGCGTGCCGAGCCCCCGACCACGGTCTTCCACTGGTGCGAGCCGCCGACCGAGAGCAGACCGTGGTTGGCGAGGAACGCGAAGAGGTAGCGCGCCGGGTACTGCATCGACAGTCCGGCGCCGGACGACCAGACCGCGGAGACCACCGGGACCGCGAAGGTGTCGACGAAGTGGCGCGAGAAGCGGGCTCGGCGCAGGAACTCGCCGAAGGTGACCTCCTCGTCGAGGTCGGTGTG
>NZ_JBVPVA010000321.1:0-14776 GCF_055612215.1 Actinomycetospora sp.
GATGGTGGCGGCGCCGGATCCCCGCTCAGACGTGCCCGTGTCGGCGCGCCTGGTGCGGGCGAAGCTGGCCGTGCCGGAGCCCGACGACCGGCTGGTCACCCGGCCCCGCCTCGACGCCGACGTCGCGCACCTGCTCGCGCGCCACCCCGTGCTCGTCGTCGCCGCCGTGGCCGGCGCCGGCAAGACGGTCGCCATGGCGCAGGCGCTGGCGGCGCTCGACCGCCCGGTGGCGTGGGTCCGCCTCGACCCCTCAGACCGGGCGGCGGGGCGTCTGGTGGTCTACCTGGAGGCCGCGGCGGCGGCCCGGCACCCCGCAGTGGCGGGGTGGGCGTCCGGGGCGATGCGCGACGGGGCGCCGCCGGACGAGGCCGCGGCGATGCTCGCCGAGGGCCTCGCGGGCAGTGACCTCGTCCTCGTGTGCGACGACGTGGAGCGCGTCCGGCCGAGCGCGGCGGCGATGGCCGTGCTGTCCGCCGTCGCCCGCCACCTCCCCGCGGGGACCAACCTCGTGCTCGTCTCGCGCCGTGCCGTCCCGCTCACCGCGATGGCCACGCAGGACCTCGGCCGGACCGCGGTGCTCGACGCGGAATCGCTGCGGTTCCGGGCGTCCGAGGCCCGCGCGGCCCTGGCGCGGCGAGGCCTCACGGGGGTCGACGTCGAGGAGGTGATGCGTGCGACCGGCGGGTGGGTGACCGGCGTGCTGTTCGCGACCGCCGCGGGGCCGGAGGACGGCGCGAGCCCGCTGTCGTCCTACCTCTACGACCAGGTCTGGGACGACCTCACGCCCGACCAGCAGGACCTCCTGCTCCGCACCGCCGTGCTCGAGGACGTGACGGTGAGCGACGCGGCCGAGCTCGGTGTCGCGGACCCGGCCCGCACCATGGACGGCCTGCGGGCCCGCCACCTCCCGCTGTCCTGGGCCGCCTCCGGTCGCGGCTTCACGCTCCAGCCCCGGTTCCGCGATCTCGTCCTGGAGATGGTGGCCACGCGGGACACCCTCTGGCGGGGCGAGGTGCGGCGCCGCCACGTCGCGCTGCTGCTCGCACGCGGGCGCGCGGAGGACGCCGTGGAGGCTCTCCTGGACGCCGGCGACACCGAGCAGGCCTGGCGGCACGCCGTCGACGTCCTCCCGCTCGTCGTCGAACGCATGGACCTGGTGCAGGCCGGCCGGTGGCTCGACGCACTCGACGTCGTCCGCCGGCCGCTGTCCCCGGCCTCGGCGACGGTCGTGCTCCGGGTGGCGTTCGGGCTGGAGGAGTACCGGCGGGGCGCGGCCGTGTGGGACGTGCACGGCCGGCGAGGGGTGGAGGCGCTCGTCCGGGCCGGTGCCCCGGAGCCCGTCGTGCTGCTCGTGTGGTGCCTCTGGCACCTGGGCCGGCTCACCGAGGCCCGGCAGGCGACCGCGACGCTGCCCGAGGACGACCACCACCGGCGGGTCGCCGAGACCGTGCTCGCGCTGAGCCTGGACGACCCACCGGGCTTCCCGGAACTGGTCGGGCCCCGCTCCGGGCCCCTGGAGGGTCTCCTGCTGCGCGTCGCCTACTCGCGGGGCCGACTCGACCTCCTGCGCGACGACCGGGGGCGGGGTGGACCCTGGCGGGAGGTCCAGGGCGCGCCCTGGCGGATCGCGGCCCTCCGGGCCGCCGGCCGGCTCGACGAGGCCCTCGCCGAGTGGCAGCTGCGGCGGGGGACGACGCAACCGCTGTGGCTCGACGCGTTGGACGGCGTCGAGCTGCTGCTCGACGCGGGCCGGGTCGACGAGGCCTGGGCCGCCCTGGCCCGCGGCCACGAGCGGGCCCGGGCGTCGGGTTCGACGGTGTACGCGGCGCTGGTGCTGATCTACGAGACCCGAGCCCGCCTGCGGGTCGACGACGACCTGGACGGCGCCCGCCGGTCCCTCTCGCGCGCGACGGCGGAAGGGGCCGACGACCACGCCTTCACCCGCGACCTCGCGGCGTTGGCCCACGGGATCCTCCTCCTGCGGGAGGACCGCGCGGCCGCCGCGGAGGCGACGCTCGCCCGGTGCGTGGCGGGCATGCGCCGCGGCGACCGGCTCCTGGAGCTGCCCGCCGCGGCCTGCTACCTGTCCGAGGCGCAGGCCCGACAGGGCGGGGCGGACGCGGTGTCCGATGCGCTGGAGAGCGCGGCACTGGCGATGCGCGTCGCCACGGAGCGGGGCACCGAGGGCCTGCTGCACGGGGCGGTCCGGGACGTGCCGGGCGTCGCGACCCGCGCCCTCGGGTCCGCGGGCCCGGACGCCGGGCGGTGGGCGGCCCTCCTCGACCGCGCCGGCGTGGTCGTCGCGACCACGACGCCCGGCCCGGGGGTGCGCGTCCTGCTCGAGGAGTTCGGCCCCCCGCGGCTGCTCGTCGACGGGGACCCGGTCGTCCTGCGGCGACGCAAGGAGCTCGAACTGCTCGCCTACCTGCTCAGCCGGCCCCACCGCGCCGCGCGGCGGGAGGAGATCCTCGACGCCCTGTTCTCCGGCCACGACGAGCGGAGCGCCGCGGGCTACCTGCGCCAGTGCCTGCACCGGCTGCGGGCCGCCCTGCCCGAGGGCGTGCACCTGGCGCGCGACGGCGAGCGCCTCCGGCTCGAGCCGGCGGAGGTGACGGCGGGGACCTCCGGGCAGGTCGTGGCGGCCCTGCGGCGGGCCGACGCCCACCGCGGGGACGACCGACGCGCCCTGCTGCTCACGGCGCTCGAGCCCGCCGACGGCGGGCGGTTCCTCGACGGCGTCTCGGGCCCGTGGGTCGACGAGCGCCGCCGCGAGGTCGTCGACCTGGTCGCCGCGCACCGGCTGGACCTGGCGACGCTCGCCGTCGACGCCGGCGACCTCGCCGTCGCCGAACGCCAGATCGACCGCGTGCTCACCGAGGACCCCTACCGCGAGCAGGCGTGGCGGGTGCGCCTCGTCGTCGACGGGACGGCGGGGGAGCAGGACCGGCTGCTGGAGCACTACCGGGCCTACCTCGCCGTCATGCGGGAGCTCGACATGGGCCCGTCGGCGGAGATGCACCGGCTCGTCGAGACGTTCCGCGCCGCGCCTCAGGAGGCCGACCCGCCCGACCCGAGGACCAGCCGGGCCAGCTCGACCCGGGACGTGATGTCCAGTTTGGGGAAGATGCGGTAGAGGTGGCTGCCCACCGTCCGGTGGGAGAGGAAGAGCCGCTGACCGATCTCCCGGTTCGAGAGCCCCTCGGCCACCAGCCGGGCGATCTGGGCCTCCTGCGGCGACAGCCTCCGCCAGAGGTCGTCACCGCGATGCCCGTCGTCGCCGAGCGCCGCCAGGGCGCGGGCGGCCCGCGCCGCGAGGGGCTGCGTGCCCAGCGCCGCGAACGTCGCGTGGGCCCGCTGCAGCACGCGCCGCGCCGGGCCGTCCCGGTCGTGGCGCCGGAGCCAGCGCGCGTGGGCCAGCTCGAGGCGGGCCCGGTCGAACGGTCGCGGCCGGGCGCGCTCGGTCGCGTCGAGGAACCGGCGCTCGGCGCCGTGCTCGGGGCCGAGGACGGCCTCGGCGTGGTCGGCGCCGGTCCGCAGGCCGGGCGGGAGCTCCGGGTCCGCGCGCGCGGCGTCCGCGACCCGGGACCGGACCGCCTCCAGGACCGCGGCGCGGACCTCCGGCGGTGCCGAGGTCGCCGCGTCCGCGAGTGGGACGACGCTGGGGATGCAGTGTCTCGGGTTGAAGTCCGTGCTCGACGGGTCGAAGAGGGGCAGGAGCAGGGAGACCGCGAGCTCGGGGTGGTCGCGGTGGACGCGACGGCCCCGGGCGTGGCGCAGGACGCCCAGGATGTTGGTGTTCCCCCGTGCCGTGAGCTCGGCCTCGGCCGCGGCGTCGAGCCGATCGGCTTCCGGGTCGTCGCCGAGCAGACCCGCCACGGCGGCGCCGGCGGTCAGGGCCGATCCCAGCCACTCGTCGTCGCCGGCCTCGCGGGCCAGGCGCACCGCCTCGTCCGCCGCCTCCGCCGCCGCGCCCCAGGCCCCGCGCTGGACCTCGTTGAACGCGAGGACGGTCTGGACGGCGGCGACCGCGGCCAGGCGTCCCTGGGCGCGCAGCCCGGTGGCCGCCTGGCCGAGGAGCCTCGCGGCACCGCCGTAGTCGGTGACGACGTGGGCCGCCATCCCGAGCCGGAAGCCGTCGTCGGCGCTCGTCCCGCCGCGCGGCACCCGGCGTTCGAGCCGGCGAGCCACCTCGGCGCTCTGCTCCACCGGCGCCACCTGGACCAGCATGGCCAGGACGCGCGGGTCCAGCGGGTCGGTGGGCAGGCGGCCGACGGCGTCGACGAGGGTCCGCCGGGTCGTCCGGTCCCGGTAGGTCCACCAGCAGCGCTGCGCGGCGACCCCGAGCAGCGCGAGCGCCAGGCCGGTCGCGCCGAGCGAGCGGGCCTCGTCGGCCAGCGCGACCAGCCGCGCGGGCCCGGGGTGCGCCGGGCCGTCGGTCTGCAGCTGCGCGCGCAGGCACTCGACGTGGATCTCGTCCACCCGGGCGAGGTCGAGCGCGCCCGCCTCCTCGAGCAGGACCGGCACCGCGTCCCGTCGCCCGGCCGCGGCCGCGACGTCGGCGGCCTCGAGGAGGCGGGCGATCCGGCGGGCCGGATCCGACGTCAGGTGGGCACTGCGCACCAGCGGCGTGACCGCCGCGGCCGTCGCCCCCAGCCGGCGGGCCCGCGCGGCGGCGGCCGCCAGCTCGTCGGCCAGCGAGTCGTCGACCTCCACCGCCACCGCCGCCCGGTGCGCGAGCCGGCGGTCGGGCCCCGTGACCACCGCGGCGAGGGCCAGGTGGACGGCCCGCCGACGCCCGGGTGGCGTCCGCTCGCGCAGGGCCGACGCGAGGAGCGGGTGGGCGAAGTGCACGCCTCCGGCGGTGTCCAGGGTCAGCAGGCCGCCGCGCACGGCCGGCCCGAGCGCGGCCTCGTCGACGTCGCGCCCGACGAGGAGTCCGGTCGCGGCGAGCACCTCGCCGAGGTCCGCCCGGCCGTCGGTGGCGGCCACGAGCAGCGCGTCGAGGGTCAGCGCGTCGAGCTGCCCGAGACGGCGGGCGAGCGCCCGTTCCAGCCGGCCCCGCACCGGTGCCGCGTCGGCCGGGTCGGTGCCCGCCGGCAGTGTCACCAGGGCCAGCGGGTTCCCGGCGGCCCGGTCGAGCACCGCCGCACGGGCCGTCGCGTCGAGGTCGGGACGCCGTCGCTCCAGGACGCGCCGGGCGTCGGCGTCGGCGAGGGGGGCCAGGGCGAGCACCGGGAGCCCCGCGAGGCCGTCCGGCCCGCCGGGTGCACGGGCCGCGACGAGGACGACGACGGGGTCGCTCTCGAGACGCCGGGCGACGAACCCGAGGACCTGCACGGTCGGCGGGTCGAGGACGTCGGCGTCGTCGACGGCCAGCAGCAGCGGGTGCGCCACGCCGGGCAGCGTCAGGAGGTCCAGCGCGGCCAGGGCGACCGCGAAGACGTCCGGGACCTCCGGTGCCCCGGGCAGAGCGGTCAGGCCGAACCGCACCACCTCGCGCAGGAGCGCCCGCGGCCGGGGCGGCAGCGCCTCGACGTGCTCGACCAGCGGCGCGAGGAGGCGGCGCAGCCCGGCGTAGGGCACCACGGTCTCCGCGTCCGATCCCGCGCACCGCAGCGAGCGCCGACCGCGGGAACGCCACGTGGTCTCCGCCCACTCGAGCAGCGTCGACTTGCCGATCCCGGCCTCGCCGCACAGCACGAGGGACCCCCCGCGCCGGTCCGCGTCCGCGAGGATCCCGGCGAGCTCCCGGGCCTCCGCGGCGCGACCCATCGGGGGTGCGGGGACATCGGTTCCCGTCGGCACGATTCCTCCTCGGCGCAGAGTCGGACCGTAGGGACACACCCGTGACCCGGGGCGTGACCCGTCCGGTCACGCTCCCGGTCACACCCGGCGTCGTACCGTCCCGGCGCTGGGGAACGGACGTCGGCGGCGGGGGACGGGGAGATCGGGGTGGTCGATCGTCTGCCGCTCGTGGGGCGCGCCGTGGAACAGGACCGGATCGCCCGGATGCTCGAGGCGGCCGAGCACACCGGGGACGTGCTGGTGGTCTGCGGGCCGCCGGGCATCGGCAAGACCGCACTGCTCGACCGGGCCGCGGACGCGGCCGGTGACCGCCTCCGCGTCCTGCGCGCGACCGGGTTCACCGCCGAGCTCGGCCACCCCTACGCCGGGCTGCACCAGATCCTGCGGGCGCTGCTCCCGCGGACCGCGACCCTCTCGCCGCGACGGCGCGGCGCGCTCGAGGCGGCGTTCGGCCTCGCCCCGGGGCCGCCGCCCGACCTCTACGCGGTGGCCATGTCCGCGCTGGAGCTGCTCGCCGAGGCCGCCGTCGAGAAGCCGCTCCTGCTGCTCGTCGACGACGTGCAGTGGATCGACCCGGCGAGCGCGCAGGCCCTGGCGTTCCTGGCGCGGCGCACGGCGACCGAGCGCATCGTCCTGCTGGTCACGCAACGGGTGACCGAGCCGGGACCGATGCTCGACCGCGCCTTCGCGGTCGTCGACCTCGGGCCGCTGGACGCCGCGGCCGCGGCCACGGTGCTCGATCGCGGCGCCCGCGCGCTGGACGCCCGGACCCGGGCGCGGGTCCTCGAGGTGGCGCAGGGCAATCCGCTCGCGCTGCGCGAGCTGCCCCGGACGATCACGTCCGCCGCCGGGCACGAGCTCGGCGTGCTGCCCCTGACGGCCCGCCTCGAGCGGTCCTTCACCGTGCGTCTCGACGACCTGGACGCCCCGACGAGGACCGTGCTGGAGCTCGCGGCGGCGCACGACTCGGACGACCTCGCGGAGGTCCTCACGGCGACCGGGCTGCTCCTCGGGCCGGTCCCGTCCGACGTCCTGGACCCGGCGGTGTTCGTCGGGCTGGTGGACGTCGAGGACCACGCCGTGCGGTTCAGCCACCCCCTGGTCCGCTCGTCGGTGTACCAGCGCCTCGCGCCCGAGGCACGCCGGGCCCGGCACGCGGCGCTCGCCCAGGTGGTCGCCGACGAGCCCGAGCGGGCCGTCCGGCACTTGGCGGCGGCGGCGCTCCACCCGGACGCCGCGCTCGCGACCGCGCTGGAGCAGGCGGCCGAGCGGGCCCTCGGACAGGGCGCCACCGCGGAGGCCGTGAGCGCCCTCGACCGCGCCTCCCAGCTCACACCCGAGGACGCCGCGAGGCGCCGGCGCCTGTTCCGGGCGGCCGGGCTGGCGTACGAGGTCGGCGCGGCGGGACTCGGGGACCGTCTGCGGGCCCGGTACCGCGAGCTCGTCCACGACGAGCACGACCGGGTCCGGTTCGAGTGGCTGGGGGAGCTCGCCGCGACCGACCACGGCGGCGAGCACCGCGTCGACGTCCTCCTCGCGTCCGCCGACCGGGCGCACACCGTCGGCGACGACGCCCTCGCCCGGCGGTTCCTGCGCGCCGCGGCACTGCGCTGCTGGAACTTCTGTCCCGATCGACCCGTCGGGCGGGCCGTCGTCGCCGCGGCGGAACGCCTGCCCGCCACCGACCCGGCCGACCGGGCGGCCCTGCTCGCCCACGGCGACCCGCTCGGGCGCGCGGCCGACGTCCTGGCCCTCCTCGACCGGGCCCGCGGTGTCCCCCACGACGCGACCACCGCGTACGGCCTGGGGCACGCCGCCGCCTGCGTCGGCGCGTTCGACGTGTCGGAGGCCCTGCTCTCCGAGGCCGTGGTCCGGCTGCGCGCGGAGGGGAGGTTGCACACCCTCGCGACCACGTCGGGCCTGCTGGCCTGGTCGGCCCTGCGCCGGGGGCGGTGGGCGACGGCGGTCACGGCCGCCGACGAGGCCGCCCGCCTCTGCGCCGAGACCGGCCAACCCTTCTGGCACGTCTGCGCCCTCGCCGCCCGCGGGCTCGTCGCGGCCCTGCGCGGCGACCCCGGCGCGGCCGACGCCCTGCTCGACGAGGCCGAACGCATCGCCGCACCGGACCGGTTCGTCGCCGCGAGCGCGGTGATCGTCGTGGCCCGCGCGACGAGCGCGGCCGCGGCCGGCGAGCACGACCTTGCGTTCCGCCACCTGGCCCGCCTGCACGATCCCTTCGACCCCGCCCACCACCCGATGCACGGGCTCTGGTCGTTGGCCGCCTTCGCGGACGCGGCCCTCGCCTGCGGGGAGGAGGACGCGGCCCGGAAGGTGCTCGCGGAGCTGCGCCCCGAGGTCGCGGCCACCGCGTCGCCGGCCGGCCGGATGAACCTCACCCACGCCGCCGCCGTCCTCGCGACGGAGGACGACGCCGAGTCACGCTTCCGGGCCGCGGTGCGCCCGGGCCCGGAGGCCTGGCCCCACGAGCACCACCGGCTGCTGCTCGCGTTCGGCTCCTGGTTGCGCCGCCACCACCGGATCCAGGAGGCGCGGGGTTACCTGCGCGCAGCGCGGGACGGCTTCGACGACCTCGGCTCGGAGCCGTGGGCGGCGCGGGCCCGCGAGGAGCTGCGCACCACCGGCGAGCAGAGCCGGACCCGCGACCGCGTCGTCACCGACGAGCTGTCGCCCCAGGAGGCGCAGATCGCGGCGATGGTCGCCGAGGGACTGTCCAACCGCGAGATCGGAGAGCGGCTGTTCCTCTCGCACCGGACGGTCGGCAGCCACCTCTACCGCATGTTCCCCAAGCTCGGGGTGCACTCCCGGGTGGAGCTGGTGCGCCTCGTGGCCGAGCGCGGGCTCCGGGACGGCTGAGCGTCACCCGAAGCGGAGGACCCCGCGCGCCTGGTGGCGGGCGACCGACACCGGGTTCTCCCACGTCGAGTCGCGGACGTCCCCGACGGGGTGGCCGTCGGTGCAGACCAGGTAGGCGTCACCGGTGTCGAAGATCGCCTGCACGGTGGCGGGGTCGGTGACCCGGCGGGTGGGCGCCGACCGGGACACCGACGACCGGCGCGCGGGCCGGCGGTCGGTCCGCGCCGCCAGCTGCCCCGACAGGCACTCCCCGACGGTGGCGGTCCACTCCTCGGCGCCCCGGACGAACCGCACCGACAGGACCCGGTCCGCCGGGCCGACCTCCGGGGCCCCGACCGTCTCCGCCAGCGCGCGCCACCGGGCGTCGGCCTGCTCTCCCTCGGCGCCGGGCACGAAGAACCCCGTCACGTCACTCCTTCGCCGAGCGCGCTCGCCCGGCCACGATCTGGTGCCGTGGCCAGGGGCCCCGGCAGGCCGGGCCGTCGTGCCGCAGCGCGGCCACGCGCTCGGTCAGCCAGCGCGGCCCCACGACCTCGCGCGCCGACCACGTCGTCTCCTCCCACACCAGCCCGAGACGCTCCGCGGTGGCCGCCGCCAGCCGGTCGCAGTAGTCGGGGAACAGGTCCGAGTCGGCCAGGACGGCGAGCCGGTCGACGTCCACCGGGGTCTCGTGGCCGTCGGTGGGGGAGCGCACGGTGGTCCCGACGTAGGCGTGCACGTGCGGGCGCAGGCCGTTCACCCGCGGGACGCGCTCCTCGACGATGTGGGTGATCCGCAGCCGGGCCGCCGGGTCGGCCCCGGGGCCGAGGAGGTCGCGCGCCCACGCCTGGATGCAGCGCGCCGTCTCGCGGGCCTCCTCGATCTGGAGCTTGCGCAGCACGGCCAGGTCGGCCGCGTGCCCGGTCGACTCGAGCATCGTCATGTAGACCGCGAGCGACAACGGCATCGGCACGGTGACGTCGACGGCGTCGTCGGGCGGGAACCCGGTCACCAGGTCGAACAGCGGCGCGGGGTCCATCCGCGGGCCGGACACCGACGTCATCGTCACCACCCCCGGAACGCGTCCCCGACGCGGGTTCCCCACGGTACGACGGCGGGTCCCACCGCGCCGCGTCGGCGACGACCGGGTCGACCCCGCGGAGCAGCCACGTGGTCAGCCGTCGACGGCGTCGTCCGCCGGCAGCGTGAGCGCGAGGCCCAGCAGCAGCTGATCGCGGGCGTCGGACAGGCGCCGCCCGGTGAGGGCCTCGAGGCGGGCGAGGCGGTACATCACGGTGTTGCGGTGGCAGTAGAGGGCATTCGCCGCGCGCGACGGTGAGCCGTCGGCGTCGAGGACCGCGCGCACCGTGTCGATCAGCGTGCGGCGCTCGCTCTCGGGCAGGTCGAGCACGCCGCCGAGCGCGGCACGCCGCAGCCGGGGCACGAGATCGGGCGCCTCGGCGAGCAGGGCCTCGGGGAGCCGGTCGTCGAGCGCGGCCGCCGCGCCCCGCCCCGTCGGCAACGTGCCGGCGGCCAGCCGGGCCCAGCGGTGCGCGACGTCGAGCCGGGCCAGGCCGCGCACGGGCGGCGACACCCCCACCGGCCCCGACGCGCGCCGGCCGAGCGCGGCGACCACCGCGGGGAGCGCGGCGGCCGCGTCCTCGGGCGGCACGACGACGCCGACGATCTCCGCGGACCGGGCGTGCCACAGCGACGGCGCGATCCCCGCGAGCGCCTCGGTCGGCGCCGGGAGCGGGTCCTCGACGGCGCCGTCGGTGGGGGCGACCACGCAGATCAGCTCGGCGTTCTCCCGGACGTCGAGCAGGCGGGCCGCGTCGCGGGCCACGGCCGGCTCGTGGCCGCCCCCGGCGAGCAGGCCCTCGAGCACGGCCCACCGCCGGCCGAGCTCGAGCCCCCGCAGGCGGGCCTCCTCGCGGCGGTAGGCGTCGACGAGACGGTCCGAGCTGGCGTCGAGGATCCGCCAGACGTCGTCCGCGACGACCAGCAGCGCCTCGTCGTGCACCCCGTCGAGCTCGGTGCGCGACACCTCGCGCATCCGTTCCCACACCAGCCGTCCGCACTGCCGGTAGGCCCGCAGCACCACCTCGAGCGGCACCCCCTGGCGCGCGCGGCGCCGCCCGGTGTCGACGGTGAGCGCCGCGGCGTCGGACCCGGGCGGGAGGTCGCCGGCGAGCTGGGTGAGCATCCGCTCGAGGCTGGCCCGGCAGGTGGCCCGCAGGTCCTCGCGCACGGGCACGCCGAGGACGTCGTAGACGTCCTCCCGCTCGAGGAGCCGCGCGGTCAGCCGGTCGGCGAGGTCGTCGACCTCGGCCAGCAGCGCGCGGCACAGGACCGTGAGCGTCTCCCCGGCGGCGCCGGTGGGGAGTGTCGGGACGGCCACCGCAGCAGCATGCCGTGCAACGCGCTGTGCGGTCCACGTCACATGTTGTGCTCTCCGCCCATACCGCCCGCCCGGCCCGCCGACGACGCTGGACGGGTCTCGACTCCGACGATCGGGGCCCGCAGCGCCGCGGCAGGAAGGAACCGGACATGGCAACGACGGGGACGGGTGCCTCGACCGCGCTCGACCGGCGGGAGGTGCGTCGGACCTCGCTGGTCAGCCTGCTCGGTTCGACGATCGAGTGGTACGACTTCTTCATCTACGGGACCGCCGCCGCGCTGGTCCTCAACACGGCGTTCTTCCCGGGCGCCGACCCCTTCATCGGCACGCTCGCCGCGTTCAGCTCGTTCGCGGTGGGCTTCCTCGCCCGGCCGATCGGCGGGATCATCTGGGGCCACTTCGGCGACCGCATCGGCCGGAAGAAGGCGCTCGTCTCGGCGCTGTTCGTCATGGGGGCCTCGACGACGCTGGTCGGCCTGCTGCCCGGCTACGCGACGATCGGCGTGGCCGCACCGATCCTGCTGTTCGTGCTGCGCGTCGTCCAGGGACTCGCCGTCGGGGGGCAGTGGGGCGGCGCGGTCCTCATCGCCACCGAGTACGCGCCGCCGAACCGCCGGGGCTTCTACGGCAGCTTCCCGCAGCTCGGGGTGCCGATCGCAGTGATCATCTCGAACGGGATCTTCCTGGGCCTCGAGGCGGGTCTGGGCAAGGAGGCGTTCGTCGCGTGGGGCTGGCGCGTGCCGTTCCTGCTGTCGGTCCTGCTCATCGGCGTCGCCCTCTACGCCCAGCTGCGCCTCGAGGACACACCGGCCTTCAAGCAGATCCAGCAGCAGGGCGCCACGCAGCGGCGTTCGCCGATCATCGAGGTCCTGCGCTCCCACCCCAAGCAGGTGGCCCTGGCCGCCGGCTCATTTATCGCCGTCAACGGCGGGTTCTACATCTTCGTCGTCTACGTGCTCTCCTACGGCACGAAGACGCTCGGCCTGCCCGAGTCGACGATGCTCATCGGGATCCTCGGCTCGAGCGCGGTCAACCTCGCGCTGATCCCGCTGTTCGCGCTGCTCTCCGACCGGGTCGGGCGACGACCGGTCTACCTCGCCGGCGCGATCGGCACGTGCGTCGCGGCGTTCCCGGTGTTCTGGCTGATCGACACCCGCTCGACGTTCCTGATCTTCCTCGGGCTCCTCGTCGGCGGGATCGCGAACTCGGCGATGTACGGCCCGCAGGCGGCGTTCTTCGCCGAGCTGTTCAGTGCCGAGGTGCGCTACTCGGGGGCATCGCTGGGCTACCAGATCGGTGCCGTCCTCGGTGGCGGGCTCGCACCGCTCATCGCCGTCTCGCTCTACCAGGCCACCGGCACCTCGGCGTCGACCTCGGTGTACCTCCTGGTCATGGGCCTGATCACGGCGGTCTCGGCCTACCTGCTGCACGAGACGCACCGGCCGCGGGAGCACGCCGCCAACGCGCCCGCCCGCGGGTCGCAGGTGTCCGACCCGGCCGGCTGACCGGGGTCGGGTCTCCTCGTCGGCGTCCACCCGCCGGGTCCCCGTGTCCTCAGCCGGGCAGGCCGAGTGCCGCCGGCGGCGGCAGGGCCACGGGCGACGCGACCCGGGTGAAGAGCGGGACGTGCCCGGTCGGGGCGTCGACGGTGACCCAGGTGCGGCCCGGGTGCTCCCGGCCGCTCCAGTAGTCCCGCCAGCGCCCGGCCGGCAGGTAGACCGACGTGGAGGTGGTCCCGGCGGTGAGCACCGGGGCGACGAGGACGTCGGGGCCGAGCAGGTACTCGTCCTCGATCGTCCAGGCGGTGGGGTCGGACGGGTCCTGGAGCCAGATCGGCAGCATCAGGGGTCGACCGGTCGTGGTGGCCTGCGCGGCGAGCCCGGACAGGTAGGGGACCAGGGCCTGGTGCAGGCGGGCGTAACCCCGGAACGTGGCCAGCGTGTCCGGGTCGGACTGGACCCCGAGCGGGTCGGTCTGCGCGCCCAGCATGTCGCGCATGGTCGGGGAGAGCGCCCCGAGCTCGACCCAGCGCGTCCAGAGCTCGCGGTCACCCCCGTCGCCGTCGTCCCCGTCGAGGAATCCGCCGATGTCGGGGCCCCAGTAGGGCCACCCGGAGAGGCTCCCGTTGAGCATCCCGGCGAGGACGGCGGGCAGGCCGGTGCGCGGGTCCCAGTCCCGGGTCTGGTCCCCGGTGAAGCGACCGGTCACCCAGGCCTGCGATCCGGTGTATCCCGAGCGGGCGAAGAGCACGGTCGCGTCGGGCTTGACCGACTGGACCGCCTGCCGGGCCGCGCGGGCGTAGAGCACCGGGTAGAGGTCGCGCATCAGGCTGCCGGGGGTCCCGTCGGCGTAGCGCGCCCCGGTGGGGGCCTGGTCGCCGTAGTCCTGCATGGCGCCGTCGAACCCGAGCACCCCGACCGCGTAGCGCAGGCGGTCCTGCCACCACCCGGTCGCCGCCGGGTCGGTGAAGTCCAGGTAGGCCCTCCGGTCGCCGTACATCCACGGCTCGGTGAACACGGAGCCGTCCGGGTTGCGCACCAGGTAGCCGCGGGCGGCGGCGTCGAGGTACCCGGGAGTGCCCGGGACGAGGAAGGGGCTGAGGTAGCCCAGGACCCGGAGCCCTCGGCGGTGCAGCTCGGCGATCGTCCCCGCCGGGTCGGGGTACCACCCGAGCGGGACGGGTCGGTAGATCGGCCAGGACCAGCCGAGCCCTGATCTCGGATCGGCGAGGTCGTAGATCCAGACGGCGTCGAGGGGGACGCCGGCCGCCGCGAGGCGGTCCGTATCGGCGAGGACCCGGCCCGGACCCCCGATCAGGCTCTTCCATACCCCGAGGCCCCAGGCGGGCGGCACCGGAGGCACCCCGACCAGCTCCGCGCGGCGGGTGAGCACCGCCGCCGGGTCCGCCCCGGTCAGGACGTCGACCACGGCGTCGGGCGCGGCGATCTCGATGACGACCTCGCCCGGGGAGGTGAGGTCCGCGGTCAGGTCGGCGGCGGTGTCGACCTGGATGCCGTAGCCGCGGCTGGAGAGCAGGAACGGCGTCGGTGAGTAGCTCGTCCCGGTGCGGGTCCCCATCCCGTCCTGGGCACGGTTGGAGAGGACCTGGCCGTCGAGGTCCAGCGACCCGAAGCGTTCGCCCATGCCGAAGAAGCGCTCCCCGGGCTGCGTGGTCAGCCGGAGGGCGATCGCCCGGCCGGCGGCCGCGCGCAGGTGCACCGAGCACAGGCCGGGCTCCGGTGAGCACCCGGCCGTGGTGCGGGTGCCGCGGAGCGGGGTCAGTGCGCCGGCCAGGGTCGGGTCGGTGCGGTCCAGCCGGGCCCACGGCGACGGGGCGGGCACGACCCTCCCGCTACCCCCGGCGAGCGCCGCCAGGAGGAGCAGGGTCGCGAGCAGCACGACGCCCGTGCGGCCGGCGGAGCGTCGCCGCCGGCCGAGCGGGGTCAGGATCGTCGTCCGTCCACGGCCGCGCCGTCGGGACCGGGAGGGCCCCGACGGGCCGGGGTGCCGGGACGGCAGAACGCATGCGTCGACGTGGTGTCCACCTCGGACGGGGTCTCGGTCCAGGCGGGCCCGCGCGAGACACCCGCGCACTCGATCGAGCGGGCATCCGGCAGCGCGGGCGGGCCGCGACGGTGGTGGGTCGTGCTCGTCGTCAGCTGAGGGTCAACCGCCGACCACTCCGGACGGTACGGGTCGGCGTCGGGAAAGACCCCC
>NZ_JBVPVA010000392.1:0-4317 GCF_055612215.1 Actinomycetospora sp.
CGGGCGGGGCCGTGCCCGCTGCGGGGGATGCGGCCCGCGCCGGTGGTGACCGGGGACGGGGCGCGGCTCGCGGCCTCGACGGCGCTGCTGCTGGCCTCCGACGCGGTCGGCGACCACGTGGCCGACGGCGACGGGCCCTTCGCCCGCCGTCCGGTCGCCCGGGCGGGCACGCGGATGGCGACCGCGTGGTCGCGGGCCGGGACGACGGCGGCGTCCGGTCTCGGGTTCGACCCGGCCGACCTGCTCGCGGTCCCGGCCCGGCAGCGCGAGGTGGAGGCGGCCGCGGGCGCTCCGCTGACCGCGGTCACGGCGCCGACGGAGGCCGCGGTCGGCTCGGCGCTGGCCCACACCGCGGTGCTCGCGGGCCGCCCGGAGAACGTCGCGCCGCTCGACGAGGCCGGTCGGCTGCTGGGGCGGCTCGCCCACCTGCTCGACGCCGTGGCCGACCTCGACGACGACACCGCGCACGGCCGGTGGAACCCGCTCGCGGCGACCGGGACCAGCCGCGCGACGGCGCTCGCGGGCTGCCGGGAGGCCGTCGCCGGGATCCGGGCCGCGCTGCGCCGGGTGCGATTCGGCCCCGGGGCCGGGACCGCGCGCCGGCTGGCCCACCGGCTGCTGGTGCACGAGTCGGGGCGCGCGGTCGACCGGACGGCGGCCGCGGTCGCGGGCGGCCGGGGCGAGCACGGCCACGGACGAGCCGGTTCGTCACCCACGATGGTCACCGACGGGCCGTTCGTGCCGTTCGGACCGGCCTCGGGGCACGCCCCGTCGTCGGGGACCGGGCCGCCCGAGCGGCCGCTACCGCCGTGGGACCCCGCGGCGCCGCTCGGGGATCCCGATGGGGATCCGGACGACGACCCGGACGACGAGCCCGAGGACGACGGTCCCGACGAGGCCGCGCCCGAGCGGCCGTCGCACCCCCCGCGGGGCCTGCTCGGCGGGTGCGTCGCGGCCGCCGGGCTGTGCTGCACGGGCCAGGTGTGCTGCGCCGACGAGTTCGTCGGGCCGTGGTCGGGACAGCCGCGGTCGAACTGGTGCGGGACCTGCGCGGACGGGTGCGAGTGCGGCTGCGACTGCTGTGACTGCTGCTCCGACTGTGACGGGTGCTGCGACTGCGACTGCGGCTCCTGAGCAGGGGATCCACGAGCGGGAACAGACTGTCGGGGGGTCGGGTTAGCCTCGGTGACATGGCGTTCGCGACCGAGGTCCCCGGTGCTGCCCGTGACGCTCACGAGGCGCACCCGGGCACGCTGCTGGACAACCCCGAGGGTCTCCCCGACGACGCGCTGGCCGAGTCGGAGTTCCGGCCGATCGGCGAGATCGAGCGCACCGGGGTGCCGTTCGAGGTCATCAGCCCGTACTCCCCGGCGGGTGACCAGCCGGCGGCCATCGACGATCTCGAGCGCCGCGTCAAGGCCGGCGAGCACGACATCGTGCTGCTGGGCGCCACCGGCACCGGGAAGTCGGCCACCGCCGCGTGGCTCATCGAACGGGTGCAGCGGCCGACGCTCGTGATGGCGCCGAACAAGACCCTCGCTGCGCAGCTGGCCAACGAGCTGCGCGAGCTGCTGCCGAACAACGCCGTCGAGTACTTCGTCTCGTACTACGACTACTACCAGCCCGAGGCGTACATCGCGCAGACCGACACCTACATCGAGAAGGACTCCTCGATCAACGAGGACGTCGAGCGGCTGCGCCACTCGGCGACGTCGAACCTGCTGCTGCGTCGCGACGTCGTCGTGGTCGCGTCGGTGTCGTGCATCTACGGCCTCGGCACCCCGCAGTCCTACCTCGACCGCTCGGTGAAGCTGGAGGTCGGCGAGGAGATCGACCGCGACACGCTGCTGCGCGCCCTGGTCGACGTGCAGTACACGCGCAACGACATGGCCTTCGCCCGGGGCACGTTCCGGGTCCGCGGGGACACCGTGGAGATCATCCCGGCGTACGAGGAGCTCGCGATCCGCATCGAGTTCTTCGGTGACGAGGTCGAGTCGCTGTACTACCTCAACCCGCTGACGGGCGACGTGGTCAACCAGGTCGAGGACGTCCGCATCTTCCCGGCGACCCACTACGTCGCCGGGCCGGAGCGCATGGAGCGCGCGATCAAGGCGATCGAGCAGGAGCTCGAGGAGCGCCTCGCGGAGCTGGAGAACCAGGGGAAGCTGCTGGAGGCCCAGCGGCTGCGCATGCGCACCAGCTACGACATCGAGATGATGCGCCAGGTCGGGTTCTGCTCCGGCATCGAGAACTACTCCCGCCACATCGACGGGCGCGGCCCGGGCACCGCTCCCGCGACGCTGATCGACTACTTCCCGAACGACTTCCTGCTGGTCATCGACGAGTCGCACGTGACCGTGCCGCAGATCGGCGGCATGTACGAGGGCGACATGTCCCGCAAGCGCAACCTCGTCGAGTACGGCTTCCGGCTCCCGTCGGCCACCGACAACCGGCCGCTGACCTGGGAGGAGTTCGCCGACCGCATCGGGCAGACGGTGTACCTCTCGGCCACGCCGGGGGACTACGAGATGCGCCAGGCCGGCGGCGAGTTCGTCGAGCAGGTCATCCGCCCGACGGGCCTGGTCGACCCCGAGGTGATCGTCAAGCCGACCAAGGGCCAGATCGACGACCTCGTGGCCGAGATCCGCGCCCGGGTCGAGAAGGACGAGCGGGTCCTGGTCACCACGCTGACCAAGAAGATGTCCGAGGACCTCACCGACTACCTGCTCGAGCTCGGGATCAAGGTCCGCTACCTGCACTCCGAGGTCGACACGCTGCGCCGGGTGGAACTGCTGCGCCAGCTGCGCTCGGGCGAGTACGACGTGCTGGTCGGCATCAACCTGCTCCGCGAGGGCCTCGACCTGCCCGAGGTGTCGCTGGTGGCGATCCTCGACGCGGACAAGGAGGGCTTCCTGCGCAGCGAGCGGTCGCTGATCCAGACGATCGGCCGCGCGGCCCGCAACGTGTCCGGCCAGGTGCACATGTACGCCGACCGCGTCACCGAGTCGATGCAGTACGCCATCGACGAGACCAACCGGCGCCGCGAGAAGCAGATCGCCTACAACACCGAGCGCGGGGTCGACCCGCAGCCGCTGCGCAAGAACATCAACGACAGCCACGACCGCGTCTACCGCGAGGCCGAGGACACCGAGGTGGAGATCGGCGGGTCCGGACGCAACGCCTCCCGGGGCCGCCGGGCGGCGGGCGAGGCCGGCGGCACCCGGGGCCACTCGGGGGTGGTGGAGCACCGCGACACGTCGGGGATGGCGCGTGCCGAGCTGGCCGACCTCATCCAGCAGCTCACCGACCAGATGATGTCGGCGGCGCGGGACCTGCAGTTCGAGCTCGCGGGCCGGCTGCGCGACGAGATCGCCGACCTCAAGAAGGAGATGAGGGGAATGGACGCCGCCGGGGTCAGCTGAGCAGTTCCGCGGCCTGGCGCAGGTCCTCGACGAACCCCGCGCGCATCTCCTCGGCGTCCTGTCCGCGATCGGGATCGGCGCGCAGGATCGCGGACGGGTGGATGGTCGGGACGAGCGTCGTGTCCTGCCACGGCCGGGGCTGCCCGCGCTCGGCGGTGATCCGGAACGAGGAGCCGAGCAGCGCCTTGCCGGCCGTCGCCCCGAGGGTGACGAGCACGTGCGGGCGGACCAGCGCGAGCTCGCCGTCCAGCCATGGCCGGCAGGCCCGGACGTGCCCGGCCTTCGGTGTCTGGTGTATCCGGCGGTTGCCCTGGCGGCGGAACGAGAAGTGCTTCACCGCGTTCGTGACGTAGGCGTCCTCGCGGGCGATGCCGGCCTCGACGAGTGCACCGTCGAAGAGGCGACCGGCCGGCCCGACGAAGGGCTCGAGCGCGCGGTCCTCCTGGTCGCCGGGCTGCTCCCCGACGAACATCATCCGGGCGGTCGCGGGGCCGGTACCGAAGACGGTGCCCGTCGTCCCCTCGTAGAGCTCGCACGCGGTGCACCCGGCGGCGCGCTCGCGCAGCGTCGCGAGGTCGGGGGCCGCGTCGGGGACATCCGCGTCGGCGTCGGGGGTGGAGAAGAGATCGAGCGGTTCGGTCACGGGGCCGGGTTGCCCGCGACGGGCCGGCTCGACCCTCACCCCGACGCGCCCACCCCACCGACTTGCACTCCCGGGGCCCGTGGGTAACATCACGGACATGATCGCGCGGATCGGAGAGGTAGTACTCCGGCGCGTCGGGTGAGCCAGGCTCCCGGCGCGCGATCTCACGGTGCGCCACCGTGGGCCACGCACGAGCCCCGAGACCTGGCTCGGATTCCAGCAGCGGATCCAGTCCCCGGGAGTACGTCGTGA
>NZ_JBVPVA010000423.1:0-5094 GCF_055612215.1 Actinomycetospora sp.
CAGGTCGTCGCGGGTGACCTCGTGGTGGGTCGTCATGGACCCGACCACGATCTGGTCGCCCTCCTCGCGCACCCCGCGCAGCTCGGAGATGCCGCCGAGGTCGACCACCAGCGACGGGTCACCCATGCGCAGCCGCAGGACGGGGATGAAGCTCTGGCCGCCGGCCATGAGCTTCGCGTCGTCACCGCCGTCGACCAGTGCCTGGATCGCCTCGTCGACCGTGGTCGGCCGGACGTAGTCGAACGATGCCGGGATCACAGGTGCCCTCCCTGGGTGTCGCCCTTCGAGATGTCGCTCGCGGTCGAGCCGAGCCCGGCACCCGGCGAGGCGATGTCCGCCTCGTCGCCCCGGCCCGATGTGCCCCTCGCCGAGTTGATCGCCGTCCACACCCGGTACGGGGTGGTCGGCATGTCGATGTCCGAGACGCCGTACTGCCGCACGGCGTCGAGGACGGCGTTCACGACGGCGGGGGTGGAGGCGATGGTGCCCGCCTCGCCGACGCCCTTGACGCCCAATGGGTTGGTCGTCGACGGGGTCGTGGTGTTCGCCGTGTCGAAGCTGATCAGGTCCGCCGCCGAGGGCAGCGTGTAGTCGACCAGTGTGCCCGAGAGCAGCGTCCCGGACTCGTCGTACGCCGCCTCCTCGAACAGCGCCTGCGCGATGCCCTGGGCGAGGCCGCCGTGGACCTGGCCCTCGACGATCAGCGGGTTGATCACCGTGCCGACGTCGTCCACGCAGACGTACTTGTAGAGCTGCACGAAGCCGGTCTCGGTGTCGACCTCGACCGCGCACAGGTGCGTGCCGTGCGGGTAGGAGAAGTTCTCCGGGTCGAACGTCGCGTGCGCGTCGATGTCGGGCTCGACGCCCTCGGGCATGTCGTGGGCGGCGAACACGGCCAGGGCCACGTCCGCGATGCCCACGCCCTTGTCGGTGCCCTTGACGCTGAACCGGCCCGCCGTGAACTCGAGGTCGTCCTCCGACGCCTCGAGCATGTGCGCGGCGATCGGCTTGGCCTTGTCGACGACCTTCTCGGCCGCCTTCACCATCGCGATGCCGCCGACGGCCAGCGAGCGCGAGCCGTAGGTGTCCAGGCCGCGGTAGGAGGACTGGGTGTCGCCGTGGAGGATCTCGACGTCCTCGAAGGCGATGCCCAGCTTGTCCGCGATGATCTGCGAGAACGCGGTCTCGTGGCCCTGCCCGTGCGGGCTGACGCCGACGACGACCTCGGCCTTGCCGGTGGGCAGCATCCGGATGGACGCGGTCTCCCAGCCGCCGGCGCCGTAGTCCAGCGAGCCCAGCACGCGCGACGGGGCGAGCCCGCACATCTCGGTGAAGGTCGAGATGCCGATGCCGAGCTGCTTGACGTCGCCGCGGTCGCGGCGCTCCTTCTGCTCACGCCGCAGGCCGTCGTAGTCGAACATCGACATGGCCTGGTCGGTGGCGGCCTCGTAGTTGCCCGTGTCGTAGGTCAGCGTGCTGACCGTGGTGTACGGGAACTCCTCGTGCGTGATCCAGTTCTTCTTGCGGAGCTCCATCGGCTCCATGCCGAGCTCGACGGCGACCTCGTCCATCATCCGCTCGATGCCGAAGGTGGCCTCCGGCCGGCCGGCGCCGCGGTAGGCGTCGGTGAGCGTCTTGGTGGTGAAGACGTTGGTGCAGTCGAACCGGTAGGCCGGGATCTTGTAGATCGCGTTGAACATGAACGCGCCCAGGATCGGCACGCCCGGCCCGACGAGGCCGAGGTAGGCGCCCATGTCGGCCAGCAGCTTGACGTCGAGGGCCTTGATCGTGCCGTCCTTGGTGACGGCGACCGCGATGTCCTGGATCTGGTCGCGCCCGTGGTGCGCGGTGAGCAGCGACTCCGAGCGGGTCTCGGTCCACTTCACCGGCTTGCCCAGCTTCTGGGCCACCAGCAGCGTCACGACCTCCTCCGGCGCCACGGCGATCTTGCCGCCGAAGCCGCCGCCCACGTCCGGGGCGATGACGCGGAGCTTGTGCTCGGGGAGCCCGAGGGTGAGCGCCAGCATCGTCTTGAGGATGTGCGGCACCTGGGTCGACGACCACATCGTCAGCTGCTCGCCGTTGGGGTCGACCACCGTGGAGCGCGGCTCCATGAAGACCGGCACCAGGCGCTGCTGACGGAAGCGGCGCCGGACGACGATCTGGTCGTCGGCCTTCTCCGCCTCGGAGATCGCCTCGGAGGCGGACCCGCCCGAGCCGGCCTCGCCCGAGTCGAACACCCACTGGGCGTTCTCGTTGGTCCCGAGCTCCGGGTGGACCAGGGTGGCGCCCTCCTTGAGGGCCTCCTCCATGTCCAGGACCGGCTCGAGCTCGGAGTAGTCGACCTCGACCAGCTCGGCGGCGTCCTTCGCGGCCGCCGCGGAGCGCGCGACGACGACGGCGACGCCCTCGCCGGCGAAGTTCACGCGGCTGCCGGCCAGGGCCGGGCGCTGCGGGGACTTCATGTCCTTGGTGATCGGCCAGGCGCACGGCAGCTGGACCGCGTCGGCCCCGATGTCCGCCGCGGTGTAGACCGCGACGACGCCCGGGACCTGCTTCGCGGCGCTGGTGTCGATGCTGCCGATCTCGGCGTGCGCGAACGGGCTGCGCACGATCGCGAGGTGGAGCAGGCCCGTGATCGCCTGGTTGTCGGTCCAGCGGGTCCGCCCCGTGATGAGGCGGCGGTCCTCCTTGCGGAGGCGGCTCTGCCCGATCTCCTGGGTCTGCGGAGTGTTCTCCGTCGTGGTCATCTCAGGCACCCCCACCCGCGACGGACTGGGCGGCCGGCTGCGACGCGGACGCACCCGGCTTCATCTTCTGGGCGGCGTCCTGCACCGCGCGGACGATGTTCTGGTAGCCGGTGCAGCGGCACAGGTTGCCCTCGATGCCCTCGCGGACCTCCTGCTCGGAGGGGTCCGGGTTGTCGCCGAGGAGGTCGATGGACTGCATGATCATGCCCGGCGTGCAGTAGCCGCACTGCAGGGCGTGGTTGTCGTGGAACGCCTGCTGGACCGGGTGCAGCTGACCGTCGCGCTCGAGACCCTCGACGGTGAGCACCTCGCTCCCGTTGGCCTGCACGGCCAGCACGGAGCAGGACTTCACCGACAGGCCGTCGAGGTGCACGGTGCAGGCACCGCAGTTGCTCGTGTCGCACCCGACGACGGTGCCGGTCTTGCCCAGACGCTCACGCAGGTAGTGCACGAGCAGCAGCCGCGGCTCGACGTCGTCGGTGTACCGGACGCCGTCCACGGTGACGGCGATCCTCCTGGTGCCCATGCGGCCTCCACGCTCGTGATCACATCGTTGTGGCTCAGTCACCTGATCCAAGGTTGAATCGGCCAAGAACACAAGAGCCCCACGTTGGTGTGCGCCTCCCACTTCGCGCTGATCAAGCAACTATCGGCGATCAAGCACCTGTGCACCGCGTCGGCACGGAGTGGATGCGCCGACGGGCAGGTCACCTGCCAGGGTGACCTGCGAGCGCTCGACGACGAAGGGACATCCGTGTTCGGCAGAGGCCGCGACCCCAGACCGCCCGTGGACCGCGCCCTCGCCGTGGTCGAGGGCCTGAAGCCCGGCACGTGGCAGAGCGTCGAGGTGCTGGCGATGCTGGCGATCGAGGCGTGGGGGCGCCCCGAGGCGGCGCGGCTGTACGCGTCGGCCGTCCAGGCGTCGCAGACGCTGGCGAGCGGCTCCTGGGAGAGTGCCCGCGCCCTGGCGTGGCTGGCCCGGGCCGGGCGTGAGCTGGGCTTGGCCGCGGAGGAGCCGCGCTGAGTCCCGCGGCCCGGTCCCGCGCGCAGGAAGTCGGTGGCGACGGCGAGCCGGCAGGCGGCACAGTCGGCGCATGGCCGATCCGATGCCCGACCTCACCGTCCGGCTGGTCGACGACCCGCGCGCGGTGGGGCCGCTCGGGGCCGAGTGGCTGGCCGCCCAGGGCGTGTTCGCGAACGTGCCGGCGACGATCCTGGCCGGGGAGCTGGCGAGCGGGCCGCACTACGACGACCAGAGCTGGGCGATCGTCGAGCGCGGTGGCGCCCTGGTCGGCGTCGCGGTGCAGACCGCCCCGCACCCGGCCCTGGTGCCGCCCTTGGGCCCGGACGCCGCCCGCGCGGTGGCCGACGCGTGGCACAGGGCCGGCCGGCGGTTGCCCGGCGCGCTCGGCGACGGCACCTCGGGAGCGGCGTTCGTCGAGCGCTGGGTGGAACTCGGCGACCGCGAGGCCGTCGTCGAGGTGCGCGAGGGCGTGCACGTCCTGCGCGCGCTCGTGCCCGCGGACGGCGTCCCCGGGAAGGGGCGCACCGCGGAACCGGGCGATCTCGACCTGATCCTCGCGTGGCTGGCGGCGTTCGTCGACGAGGCGTTGCCCGGCCACGTCGGGGCGGACCGCGACGAGGAGCTCGAGCGCATCCGGAACCGCGAGTACCTGCTCTGGGAGGACGGCGAGGAACCGGCGAGCCTGGCCGGCTTCCGTCAGCCGGTCGGCGGGTTCGGGCGCGTGGGGCCCGTCTACACGCCGCCCGGACGGCGCGGCCGTGGGTACGCGGCGGCCGTCACGACGCTCGCCACGCAGCAGGTGCTCCGGACGGGGGCGACGCCCATGCTGCACACGGACCTGGCGAACCCCACGTCGAACGGTGTCTACGCGCGGCTCGGCTACGAGCAGGTCGGTGAGCTCACCCGCTGGATCTTCCGCTGATCAGCGCGGGGCGGTGTGGTGGATCGGGCCCTCGCGCTCGCCGAGCCGGGCGCCGTCGCCGCCCCAGCGCAGCGCGATGATCTCGGCAGCGATGCTGACGGCGGTCTCCTCGGGGGTGCGGGCACCGAGGTCGAGCCCGATCGGCGAGGCTATCCGCTTCAGCTGCTCGTCAGTCACACCCACCTCACGCAGCCGAGCCTCCCGGTCCTGGTGGGTCTTGCGCGATCCCATCGCGCCAAGGTAGGCGAGGTCCAACCGTAGTGCCTCGACGAGCACCGGCACGTCGAATTTCGGGTCGTGGGTCAGCACCGTGACGACGGTTCGCTGGTCGATCCGACCGGCATCGGCCTCTTCCTTCAGGTAACGGTGTGGCCAGTTCACGACGACCTCGTGCGCGT
>NZ_JBVPVA010000519.1:0-6293 GCF_055612215.1 Actinomycetospora sp.
AGGGCCGCGGCCTCGTCGGAGAGCGAGTCGGGCACCGGGTGGGCGCGGTGGGCGGGGACGACGACGTACTCGGCGAAGGAGCCGTCGATCGGCGGCGTCGCGAAGAACGCGATCTGCGGGCACAGGTGGTAGCGCCCCTGCCGGCACTGCTCGCAGCGCCCGCACTCGGTCTGCGGCTCGACGGCGACCCGGGTCCCGACGGCGGGCGCGTCCACCCCGGGCCCGACGGCCGACACGACGCCCGAGGTCTCGTGGCCGAGGACCAGCGGGCCGTGCATGACGAAGCCGCCGATGCGTCCGTGGTCGTAGTAGTGGACGTCGGATCCGCAGACGCTCACCGCCCGGACCGCGATCTGCACCTGCCCGGGCCCCGGCTCGGGGACGTCGCGGGTCTCCACGACCACGTGGTCCGGTTCGGTCAGTACGGCCACCCGCTGCGTCGTCGCCACGCCCCCACCGTAGGACGGGCAAGCGCCCGCGTCAGGGCGGTCAGGAAGGGGATCCGGCGGGTTACCGTGAGGCGACCGGCCCGCGCAGGAGGGAACCCGCACCATGACCACCGTCGCACCCTCCCCCGTCGTCGCGGACCTGCGGGCCGCGCTCCCGGCCGACCGCGTGGTCGACGACCCGGACGTCCTCGCCTCCTACGCCCACGACGACGCCGAGTGGGCGCCCTGGGAGCTGCCCGCGGCGGTCGTCCGCCCGCTCGACGCGGCGCAGTGCCGGGCGGTGGTGCAGACGTGCCTGCACCACGGCGTGCCGATCGTGCCCCGCGGCGCCGGCACCGGCCTGTCCGGAGGCGCCAACGCGACGGCCGGCAGCGTCGTGGTGTCGGTCGAGCAGATGACGCGCATCCACGAGATCGACGCGGCGGAGCGCCTCGCCGTCGTCGAGCCCGGTGTCGTGAACGACGACCTGAGGGCGGCGTGCACGGAGCAGGGCCTCTGGTACCCGCCCGACCCGGCGAGCTCGCCCTGGTCGACGATCGGCGGCAACGTCGCCACCAACGCCGGCGGCGTGTGCTGCGTGAAGTACGGGGTGACGCGGGACTACGTGCTCGGCGTGCAGGTGGTCAACGGCCAGGGCGAGCTGGTCCGGCTGGGCCGGCGCACCGCGAAGGGCGTCGCGGGGCTCGACCTCGCGGGCCTGATGGTCGGATCGGAGGGCACCCTCGGGCTGATCACCGAGGTGACGGTGAAGCTTCGCCCGGCCCGCGCGCCGGAGCACACCGTGGCCGGCTACTTCGCGAGCATCGTCGACGCCGGGCGGGCGGTCGCGGCGATCACCGCCGACGGGTTGACGCCCAGCGCCCTCGAGCTCGTCGACCGGACCTGCCTCGAGGCCGTCGACGCCTGGAAGAACATGGGGCTCGCGGCGGAGGCCGAGGTGATCCTGCTCGGCCGCTCCGACGCGCCGGGGGCGGCCGGGACCGCCGAGGCCGAGGCGATGCTCGCCCACTTCGACGCGGCCGGCGCGACCTTCTCGGCCCGGGCGGCCGACGCCGAGGAGGCCGACGCGCTCTTCGCCGCCCGCCGCCTGGCCTACCCCGCCCTGGAGCGGCTCGGCCCCGTACTCACCGAGGACGTGTGCGTCCCGCGCGCGGCGGTGCCCGAGATGCTCGCCCGCATCCAGGCCACCGGCGAACGCTTCGAGACCACGATCGCCAACCTCGCCCACGCCGGTGACGGGAACCTCCACCCGCTCCTGATCACCCCGGTCGGCGACGAGCCCGCCCGGGAGCGCGCCCAGGCCGCGTTCGAGCAGATCCTCGCCGACGCGCTGGAGCTCGGCGGCACCGTGACCGGCGAGCACGGCGTCGGGCTGCTCAAGCGCGACGGGCTCGTCGCCGAGCAGGCCCCCGAGGCCCTCGCGATGCAGCGCGCGGTCAAGGCCGCCCTCGACCCGCACGGCGTCTTCAACCCGGGCAAGGTCCTCTGAGGCCGCGAAGCCTCCCGGGAAGGTCGGTCCTGGCGATCCGGAGCCACCCGGCGCACGAAGTCCTGGTGGGTCGGCGTCCGCCGACCGGCGAGGAGGAGACATCGGGATGCGGCCCTCGGAGGAGGAGCAACTCCTGCACATCGCGGCCGACCTGCGCACGTCCGACCCCCGGCTGGGGCGCGCTCTTCGTCGCCACAGCCTTCCCGGGCACGCCCTGGCGCAGGTCATCGATCCCTTCGCGGCCCTGGGTACCGCGATCTCCCTGGTCGCGCTCCTGAGCGGCGTGCTGTTCGCGCTCCCGGTCCTCATCGCGCTCGGCGTCCTGGTCGTGCCGTTCACGGTGATCGCGGCCTGCGTGCGCCACCCGGGGCCCGGCGGTCGACCGGACGGCCAGGGTCCGCCCTCTCCGTAGCCGTCGACGTCTCGGCCGCGTGCCCGCCACGACGCCGTCGCTACGTCACCCGCGCCGGGGTTCCCGGCGCCTCGACCCGCGCCGACATCCACGGCAGGACGTCGGAGAACGCGGTCGAGGCGAACTGCCACGAGTGCCGTCCCGGCTGCGTCTCGACGGTGCAGGCGATCGCGCGGGTCTGGGCCTGGGCGCACAGGGCGCGGGCCTCGGGAAGCTCCTGGCCGGTCGCTCCCCCACCGCCGCGGCCGCCGATCCCGGGGTTGGCGGCCTGCCCGCCGAAGCCGCCGGACGGCCGCTGCCCGGGCGGCCGCTGGCCGGGGGGCCGGCCCGCGCCGGCGCCCGGAGGTCGGTGCCCGTACCCGCCGAACCCGCCGCCCGCGTCCGAGCTGTCGTCGAACCGGCCCGCGGTGTCGGCGTACGGGGCGTGCGCGGACAGCACCGTCGCCGGGTCGTACGCCGCCCAGGCCGCGGCGTTCCCGCCGTAGAGCCGGTCGATCGTCTGCTGCTTCGTCCCGACCTCCGGCCCGGCGTCGCCCGCGATGTCGTCGAAGGAGTCGATGAGGTCCGGGTGCATGACGGCGAGGTCGACCGCGCAGGTCCCGCCCATCGACCAGCCGACGACGCCCCAGGCCCGCGGGTCGCGGGACACCCCGTAGGTCTGCTCGACGAAGGGGATGACATCGCGGGTCAGGTGCGAGGCCGCGTTCCCGCGGGGTCCGTCGACGCACTCGGTGTCGTTGTTGAACGTCCCGCCCGCGTCGGCGAACACGAGGACCGGGGCGACGCCGCCGTGGGCGGCCGCGTAGGCATCGGCGATCTGGACGGCGTTCCCGACGCGGATCCAGTCGCCGGGGGTGTTGAACTCGCCGCCGATCATCATGATCGCGGGCAGGGCCGGCCGCGGGCCCGGCGCGAACCACGCGGGCGGCAGCCACACGTCCTCGTCGCGGTGCGGGAAGCCGCTGGCCGTGTCGGGGATCGCCACCGAGACGACGGCGCCGGTCGGGCGCGGGGTGCCGACCATCGCGGGCAGGGCGGTCGCGTCGACCTGGTCGGGGAACGCGCCGGCCGTGACCTCGCCCCAGCCTTCCTGCACCGTCGTCACGTAGCCCACCCACTGGTTGAGCACGAGCGCGACGCACACGAGCGCGAGCGGCACGACCAGCACCGACAGCGCCCGGCGCCACCACCGCGACGGCCCCCACGCGACCACGACGGCCACCACCGCGGCGACGGTCAGCCCCACCCACACCCACAGCAGGGCCGGCGCCGGGTCCGACGCGAGCCCGCTGCCCGCGAACGCCCACCACGCGGCGAACGCCCCGGCGACGCCGAGCACCACGACGAGACCGAGCCGAACCAGGGGGCGCCGCACCGGCCGCCGTCGGGACTCCGACCACGGCACCAGGGGGACGAGGACCACCAGCAGCAGGAGCACGACGACCGCCTGCACGGCCCACGGCAGCCAGCCGTCGAGCAGGGACAGCCCTCGCTGGTAGCCGATCACCGGACGAGGCCCGCGTCGTTGCAGCGCACGGGACCAGCCTGCCCGCCCGGCGTCATCGGCTCGTGTGCTGGACGGCCCGGCGAGCTGTGGAGGTGCTGTGAACCCGCCCGGCCGAAGCGCACGACTGAGCGCACGGCCCGCCCGGGTAGCTCCGCCCGTGACACAGACCGCCGAGCCCTCCTCCCGGCCCGTGGCGCTGACCCGCCTCCCGCCGCGCGCGTGGTGGCAGATCGTCTACGGCGCCGTGCGGAAGGGGCTCCAGGACGAGGTCGGCACCATGGCCGGCGGCGTGGCCTTCTTCGCGATCCTCGGCATCGCGCCGGCGCTCATCGCGCTGCTCGCGCTGTTCGGCCTGACCACCGACCCGGCCCACACGGCGGCGGTCGCGCAGCAGCTCGCCGCCGTCCTGCCCGACACCGCCCGGCCGCTGGTCCTCGACCAGCTGCAGACCGTGACCAGCGGCGGCACCGGCAGCCTCACCACGACGTTCCTCGTCGCGGCCGCCACCGCCCTGTGGAGCGCGTCGGGCAGTACCCAGAAGCTCCTGACGTCGATCCAGTCGATCTACGAACGACCCGAGACCCGCGGCATCCTGCGGCTGTACACGCTCGCCATCGCGCTGGCCCTCGGGTCGGTGGTGTTCGTCGCCGTGGCGGTCGCCCTGCTCGTCGGCGCCTCGGCCGTGATCGACGGGCTGCCGACGCCGGTGCGGCTGCTCGCCGAGGTGGTCCGCTGGCTCCTGCTCGTGGTGCTGGTGATGGGCGCGCTCGCGGTGGTCTACCGCGTGTCGCCCGACCGGCCGGGTCCCCGGCTGCGCCTGCTGAGCCTGGGGTCGGCGGCCGCGACGGTGGTGTGGGTGGCGGGCTCGGTCGTCTTCACCGTCTACGTCGACCACTTCTCGAGCTACGGCCAGACGTACGGGGCGCTCGCGGCCGTCGTCGTGGTCATGCTCTGGCTCTACCTCACCGCCTACATCGTGCTGCTGGGGGCGGAGGTCAACGTCGAGGCCGAGCGCCGCGTCGACGACGCCGACTCCTCCGACTGAGCAGCCGCGTCGGGCACGATCAACGGGTGTCCACCCTGCTGGCGGTCCTCGCCGGGATCGCCGGCGCGGTGATCGTCGCCGCCACGGTCCTCTCGGCGGTCCAGACGCTCGCCGTCCCCCGCGCGACGCCGTTGTGGATCACCCGCTGGGTGTTCCTCGCCGTCGGGGTCGCCTTCGCCCCGGCCCGGCGGATGCGCGACTACACCCGCCGCGACCGCGCGCTCGCGCTCTACGCCCCGCTGAGCCTGATGTGCCTGCCGCTCGTGTGGCTCACGCTCGTGCTCCTCGGCTTCGCCCTCGTGTTCGTCGCGCTCGGGCAGGGCTGGTCGGACGCCGTCGTCGAGAGCGGCTCGTCGCTGCTCACGCTCGGCGTGCGGGAGCCGCCCGGGACCGGCGCCGCCCTGCTGGTGTTCGTGGAGGCGGTCCTCGGCCTCGGGCTCGTCGCGCTGCTGATCTCCTACCTGCCGTCGATCTACTCCTCGTACTCGCGCCGGGAGGTGATGGTCACCGGGCTCGAGACCCAGGCGGGCAGTCCGCCGAGCGCGGTCGAGCTGCTGAGCCGCCTCGCCGTGATCGAGGGTCTCGACGAGCTCGACGGCTTCTGGGCCGAGTGGTCGCGCTGGTTCGCCGACATCGAGGAGACCCACTGCTCGACGCCCGCGCTGGTGCTGTTCCGCTCGCCGCAGCCCGACCGGTCGTGGGTCACCGCGGCCGGGGCCGTGCTCGACGCGGCGGCGCTGGTGTCGTCCACGCTCGACCTCGGCCGGCGCCCGGCCGCGGAGCTCTGCCTGCGCTCGGGCTTCCTGGCGCTGCGCCGCATCGCGGACTTCTACGCGATGCCCTACGACGCGGACCCGGCGCCGGACGACCCGATCGCGGTCCGGCGCGAGGAGTACGACGCGGCCCGCGCGGCGCTGGCCGCGACGGGGGCCGCCGTGCGCCCCGACCCCGACCGGTCGTGGCGGGACTTCTCCGGCTGGCGCGTGAACTACGACGCCGTGCTGCTGCGCTTCGCGGGGCTCACGCACGCGCCGACGGCGCCGTGGTCGGGCGACCGTGCGCTGGAGTTCCGTCAGGTGGCGCTGCCCCGGCGACGGATGCGCTGACCGACCCGACCCGGGGCCCTGTTCGGGCACGCCCGCCGTCGCGGGACCATGGCGGGCATGGACGGGGGTCGGGGATGGGTGACCCGCCTGCTGGCGGTGCTCGTGGTGGCGGCCGGCGCGGCCGGGCTCACCGGGGCGCTGCTGCTCGGCGGGTCCGACGGGGCGGCGGTGCGGACCGCGCTGCTCGCGGCCGCCCACCCGGCGGCCGCGCCGGAGCTCGGGGCACCGGCGGCACCCGCGCCCGGTGTCCCGCCCCGGCTCGCGTCGCTGCCCGCCCGCACGACC
>NZ_JBVPVA010000584.1:0-2797 GCF_055612215.1 Actinomycetospora sp.
CCGGTCGCGACCGGGCGCTGCAGCGCGGAGACGATGCCCGAGGTCACCGTGCCCGAGAGGCCCAGCGGGGACCCGACGGCGACGACGCCCTGGCCGACCTGGAGCTGGCTCGAGTCGCCGAGGGCGACCGGCGAGAGGCCGGAGACGCCGGTCGCGCGGACCACCGCGAGGTCCGCGGTGGCGTCGGTGCCCACGACCTGCACGGGGGCGACCTGTCCGTTCTGGAAGACCGCCTGGAGCTGGGGGGCCTGTTGCTGCTGCTGCTGTTGCTGGCCGCCGCCGAGGAGCCCGCCCAGGCCACCGAGCCCGCCGGCCGAGGACTGCTGCGCCTCGCCCGCCTCGAGCACGTGGGCGTTGGTGAGGATCAGCCCGTCGGCGGAGATGACGATGCCGGAGCCCTCGCCGGAGGCGCCGCGCAGCTGCACGACGCTCGGCAGCACCTTCTGCGCCACGGCCTCGACCGACCCCGCGGGTGCGGGTGCGCTCGAGGACGACGACGAGTCGGTGGTCCCGGAGAGCACCGAGCTGCTGCCGGAGGCCCCGGAGCTCGCGGCCTCGTAGCCGACGACGCCGCCGACACCGCCCGCAACGAGCAGCGCCGCGAGCGCCGCGGAGACGAGCACCAGCGGGCGGCGGCGGCGTCCGTCGCCACCTCCCGAGCCGCCGGTGGCCCAGTGCTGGTCCGGGGGCGGTCCCGACGGCGGGCCGGACGACGGCGAGCGGCCCCAGGTCGCGTCGTGACCCCAGGGGGTCTGCTCGGTCGGCGCCTCGGTGCGCGGCATCGTCGCAGTGCCGGTGTCACCACCGGTCGGCGCCTGCCACGGGCTCCCGGAGTCGTGGCCGGGGCCGCCGAAGCGGGGCTCGTCGTGGCGGGATGGTTCGTAGCGCACACCCGCGCTCGGGGACCCGTCGCGCGGGGCGGGGCCGGCGGAGTGGGCGGGTTCGCCGGGCTGTCCTGCCCTGGCGAACGGGTCCTGGTCGGTCATGACGTCGATCGTTCTCCTGCTGGCTGTGGGTGGACTGCAGCTTGTCTGCGGAGTTCCTGAGATCCTGGGCGGCTACACGCCCCGTGAACCCGACGGACGGGCACGAACGTGACCTCGCGGGACACAGGCCGTGCACAGCTCCCCTCCAGCCCGTGGACATCGGATCTGCCAACCCTGGTCCCATGGCGTCCCCGGCCCTGCGCGGCCCCTCCTCCGACGGACCGGTCACCGGCGACCGACGCCCCGCCACCCACAGGACGATCACAGGCGAGGCCCACCGTTCGTCCACCTCCGCCCCCGACGGTGGGGACATGACCGCAGCGCTCGCCTCCGACACCTCCGGCTCGGCCGGTGGCTTGCTCCCCGGCGGCCGTCCCGCGTCCCGGGCCGCCGTCGAACCCGACGACTCGACCCCGGTGCTCGACGTCGTCGTCCCCGTCTACAACGAGGAGCGCGACCTCGGCCCGTGCGTGCAGCGTCTCCACACGCACCTCACCGAGGCGTTCCCCTACCGCTTCCGCATCACGGTCGCCGACAACGCCTCGACCGACCGCACCCTCGCCGTCGCCCAGGCCCTCGCGACGCAGTACGACGAGGTGGCCGTGGTCCACCTCGACCAGAAGGGCCGCGGCCGGGCCCTGCGCACCGTGTGGTCGGCCTCGGACGCGCCGGTGCTCGCCTACATGGACGTCGACCTCTCCACCGACCTCAACGCGCTGCTCCCGCTCGTCGCGCCGTTGATCTCGGGGCACTCCGACCTCGCGATCGGCTCGCGGCTCTCCCGGACCTCGCGCGTCGTCCGCGGCGCGAAGCGGGAGATCATCTCGCGCTGCTACAACGTGATCCTCCGAGGCACGCTGCGTGCCCGGTTCTCCGACGCGCAGTGCGGCTTCAAGGCGATCCGCGCGGACGTGGCCGAGCGGTTGCTGCCCCTGGTCGAGGACACCGCCTGGTTCTTCGACACCGAGCTGCTGGTGCTCGCCGAGCGCTCCGGGCTGCGGATCCACGAGGTCCCGGTCGACTGGGTCGACGACCCCGACTCGCGCGTCGACGTCGTCGCGACTGCGGTGGCCGATCTCAAGGGGGTCGCCCGCGTCGGGAAGGCCCTCGCCACGGGGGCCCTGCCCGTCGCCCAGCTGCGCCGTGAGGTCGGGCGTGCCGAGATCGTGGGAGCCGGCGCCGACGAGACGGCGGGCGTCGCCCCCGGGATGACCGCGCAGATCGTGCGCTTCGCGGTCATCGGCGTGATCTCCACCGTCGCGTTCCTGCTGCTCTACTCGCTCTTCCGGACCGCGATGCCCGCCCAGGTCTCGAACCTGCTGGCGCTGGTCATCACCGCGGTCGCGAACACCGCCGCCAACCGCCGGCTCACGTTCGGCATCCGCGGCACGCGCCATGCCGGGCGCAGCCAGGTCGAAGGCCTCGTCGTCTTCGGGCTCGGCCTGGTGCTGACCTCCGGCGCGCTCGCCCTGCTCGACGTCCTCTCCCCGGGCGCGGGCCACGTCACCGAGCTCGTCGTGCTCGTGATCGCCAACGCCGTCGCCACCCTGCTCCGCTTCGTCGCCTACCGCGCCTGGGTGTTCCACCCGCGCCGTCAGTCGGCCTGATCCAGGCTCCCCGCCCCCCTTTGGCGCCAGCGAAGCGTCGACGCTTGCAGCCAGTGGCAGTAAAGCCCCGTCGTCAGGACAGCTCCAGGAGCCCCGCACCACCATGACCACGAGCACCGACGCCCACCCCTCGGCGTCCGCCGCCGACGGCGACCTCGTCACCGAGGCCGCCGTCCCCACCACGTCGACCCGCCCCCCGTCGGG
>NZ_JBVPVA010000696.1:0-9541 GCF_055612215.1 Actinomycetospora sp.
TCGGCGGGGTCGCGGCCAGCATCTTCGCGATCGGCCTGCTGGCGAGCTTCGCGGTCGAGTCGGCCGCCGGGCACCCGCTCTCGGGCGGGGACTCGGGGACGTCGGTCGGGTCGCTGTTCGGGCAGACCACCGGCGAGGCGACCACGACGACCGAGGCGCCCTCGACGGCGGACCCCGACAGCTCCGACACCGCGACGACGCGCACGACCGACCGCTCCGGGAGCAACGGTCAGCAGGGCCAGACCGGCTCGAACCCGTCGCGGACCACGACGCCGAGCACCAGCCGGCCGCAGCAGCAGGGCGGCGGCGTCCTGTCGTCGCTGGTGCCGCAGTAGTCAGGTGCGCTCCGCGCTCGTGAGCACTAATCCGCCCTATGACACGGATTAGTGCTCACGAGGCCGAAGGCCACCTACCAGCGACCGCGCCGCCGCCTCCGGGTCCTCGGCCTCGGTGACCGCCCGGACGACGACCGCCCGCGTCGCGCCCGCGGCCACGACCTCGCCGAGGCGGGCGTGGTCGATCCCGCCGATCGCGAACCAGGGCCGCTGCGGGGCGTCGGCCGCGGTGGCCCGCACGAGGTCGAGGCCCGGCGCCGGGCGGCCCGGCTTGGTCGGGGTCGGCCAGCAGGGGCCGGTGCAGAAGTAGTCGACGCCGGGCTCGACGGCAGCGGCCCGGGCCTGGTCGAGGTCGTGGGTGGACCGCCCGATCAGCACGTCGTCGCCGAGGACGCGGCGCGCGACCCCGACCGGCAGGTCGTCCTGCCCGAGGTGCAGCACGTCGGCGTCCGCGGCGAGGGCGACGTCGGCGCGGTCGTTGACGGCGAGCAGCGCACCGTGGCGGCGGCAGGCGTCCGCGAGCACCTCCAGCGCGGCCAGCTCGTCGCGCGCCTCCATCCCCTTCTCCCGCAGCTGCAGCAGGTCCACCCCGCCGCGCAGGGCCGCGTCGGCGAACTCGGCGAGGTCGCCGCGCTCACGGCGGGCGTCGGTGCAGACGTAGAGCCGGGCGCGGGCGAGCCGGTCGCGGCGGCGGGCGCCGAGGTCGGAGGGGGCGGCCGTCGAGGTGGTCATCGCGCCCGACGCTAGCGCGTAGGCTGGTTTCCGAGCACCACCACGGGAGCCCGGAGCGGCCGGGCTGAGAGGGGACGGCGCAGCAGCGCCAGGGTCCCGACCGTCGAACCTGATCCGGGTCATGCCGGCGCAGGGAGGGAAGCCATGGGTGAGCGGACCGACCGCGTGGTCGTCGTCGGGGCCGGGGTCGTCGGCACGACGGCGGCCTGGGTCGCCGCGCGCGACCACGCCGCCCGCGAGGTCGTCCTCGTCGACCCCGACCCGGGCTCGGGCGCCTCGTGGGTGGCCGGCGGCATGCTCGCCCCGATCACCGAGGCCTGGCCCGGGGAGCGGGAGCTGCTCGAGCTGGGCGCCGCGTCACTCGCGCGCTGGCCGGCCTTCGCCGCCGCGGTCGAGCAGGCCTCCGGGCGCCCGGTGGGGCTGCGGACGGCCGGGACGCTCGCGGTCGTCGTCGACGCCGCCGACCGGGAGGACCTGGACCGCGTCATCGAGCACCTGCGTGCCTGGGGACGCGACGCCGAGCGCCTGACCGGCCGCGAGGCCCGGCGTCGGGAACCGGCGCTCGGGCCCGCCGTCCGGGCCGGGCTCGCGGTGCCCGACGACCTCGCCGTCGACAACCGGCTCCTGCTCGCCGCGCTGCGCGCGGCCGCCGAGCGGGCGGGCGTCGTCGTGCGCACGGAGCCCGTGGTCCGGGTGACCGAGTCGGACGGGGCGGTGTCCGGGGTGGACCTCGCGTCGGGGAAGCGGCTCGACGCGGGGCGCGTGGTCGTCGCGGCGGGCGCGTGGTCGGCGTCCCTGCACCCGTCCCTGGACGGGCTGGTCCGCCCGGTCAAGGGCGAGATCCTGCGGGTGCGGGCCCGGGCCGGCTCGCTGCCGCCCCCGACGCGGACCGTGCGCGCGGCCGTCGCCGGCCGCGCGGTGTACGCGGTGCCCCGCGACGGCGGGCGCCTGGTCCTGGGCGCCACGCAGTACGAGACCGGGTTCGACGCCGACGTGACCGTCGGCGGCGTCCGGGACCTGCTCGCCGACACCGAGCGCGTGCTGCCCGGGATCGCCGACTACGCCCTCGAGGAGTCGGCCGCCTCGTTCCGGCCGGGCACGGCGGACAACCTGCCGGTGCTCGGCGCCGTGCCGGGCACGCCCGACGGCCTGCTCGCCTGCTTCGGGCACGGCCGGAACGGCATCCTGCTCACCGCTCTGACCGCCGACGTCGTGGCCGCCCTCCTCACGGGGCGTCCGATGCCGGACGGCTCGGCCGCGGCCTCGGCGTCGCGGCTCGCCACGCTGGAGGTGTCCTCGTGACCGTGCTGCTCAACGGCGTCGTGACCGAGGTCGCGCCCCACGCCACCCTCGCCGACGTGCTCGCCGCGCACGGCGTGCCCGACCGCGGCGTCGCGGTGGCCCTGTCCGGGGAGGTCGTGCCGCGCGCCGCGTGGGCGTCGACCCCGCTGCGCGAGGGCAGCGTGCTCGAGGTGCTGACGGCGGTGCAGGGAGGGTGACGATGAGCGTGGCGAGCGAAGCGACGGGGGATGTGCGCGTGCTGGCCGGTGTGGCCGCCGATCCGCTGGTGATCGGCGGCCGGGAGATCGGTTCCCGGCTGATCATGGGGACCGGGGGCGCCGCTAACCTGTCGGTGCTCGAGCGCGCGCTCGTCGCGTCGGGGACGGCCCTGACGACGGTGGCCATGCGCCGCCTCGACGCGGGCGGCGGGCCGGGGGTGCTCGCGCTCCTGGAGCGGCTGGGCATCGAGGCGCTGCCGAACACGGCGGGGTGCCGGACCGCGGCCGAGGCGGTGCTGACCGCCCGGCTGGCCCGCGAGGCGCTGGGGACCGACCTGGTCAAGCTCGAGGTGGTCGCGGACGAGCGCACGCTGCTGCCCGACCCGATCGAGCTCCTCGACGCCGCCGAGCAGCTCGTGGACGACGGGTTCACCGTGCTGCCCTACACGAACGACGACCCGGTGCTCGCGGCCAAGCTCGCCGACGCCGGGTGCGCCGCGGTGATGCCGCTGGGCTCGCCGATCGGGACCGGGTTGGGCATCCGCAACCCGCACAACATCGAGATGATCGTCGCGGCGATGGCGGAGTCCGGGCGGCCGGTCCCGGTGGTGCTGGACGCGGGGATCGGGACGGCGTCCGAGGCGGCGCAGGCGATGGAGCTGGGCTGCGACGCGGTGCTGCTCGCGACGGCGGTGACGCGCGCGTCCGACCCCGAGGCGATGGCGACGGCGATGCGGCTGGCCGTGGAGTCGGGCCGGCTGGCACGGGGGGCCGGTCGGATCCCGCGGCGGTACTGGGCCCACGCCTCGTCGCCGGCGGTGGAGTAGCGCCTCAGCGGGCGAGGAAGTCCTCGAGGATCGGCAGCACGACGTCGGCGCGGTGCATGAGGCCGGTGTGCGTGGCGCCCGGGACGACGGCGAGCCGGGCGTCCGGGATCAGCTCGAGCTCCAGCGCCGCGTGCTCGATCGTCACGAAGTCGTGGTCCCCGACCATGACCAGCGTGCGCGCCGTGATCCGCGCCAGCTCCTCGTCGGACCAGCCGGTGAACCCCTGGATCGTCGGTTGCAGCTTGGCCATGAACGCGTCCATCCCCGCGCCCCCCGGGGGCGCCAGCCGGGCGTGCTCGCGGTGCATGGCCGCGAAGTCCTCGGTGCTGGGCATGCGGGTCGAGGTGGCCCAGCGGGACGGGTCGGTGATGTCGGGGTGGAAGCCGTCGGGGCGGACGTGACCGGACGCGAACACGAAACGCGCGAACCGGTCCGGCCACCGGATCGCCGCCTCCATCAGGGCCAGGCCACCGAGGCTGAAGCCCAGCGCGTCGACCCGCTCCAGGCCCAGGTGGTCGAGCAGACCCACGAGGTCGCCCGCGAGGGCGGCGAGGGTCGGCTCCCGGTCGACGTCGGCGGTCCGACCGTGACCCTGCTGCTCGACCGCCACCACCCGGCGTCGTGCGGACAGGGCCGGGAGCACCGAGGAGAAGGACAGGTCGATCGTCTGGTGCCCGCCGGGTACGAGCAGCAGCGGGACCCCGCCGGTCCCGTGCTCCTCGAAGTAGGGCGAGATCCCGTCGAGCTCGGCGTACGGCATCGTCAGGCCCCCGCTCGATCCTCGACGTAGGCCTTCAGGCGGGGCAGGGTCGCCTCGATGGCGCGGGTGTTCGTCGCCGGGAAGCCGACCAGCTCGAGCAGCATCGGGATCCGCGAGGTCGACCAGTCGAAGGTCTCGGTGACCTTCGTCGAGCCCTCGCCGGCAGGCTCGAGCTCGTAACGCCAGCGGTGGTGCCCGAAGTGGCGCCAGGCGATGCGGCGGTCCTGGACGAACTCCACGACCTCGTTCCTGATCGTGTAGGGCACGCCGAGCCGCATCGACATGCCGAAGCGGTCTCCGAGGGCGAGCCGGTCCGGGCCCGCGACGGCGTCCCGGACGGTGCCGGAGCCGTCGAACCGGCCGTGTTCGTGGGGGTCAGCGAGGACGGCGAACACCGCGGACGGCGGGGCGTCGACCACGATGTCGCGGCTGACGTGTCGCTCGGTCACGGCTGCGCAGCCTAGTGGGCGAACGGCGCCATCCTGGCGTCCGATGTCAGGATCGTGCCGTTGCTGGCATGGGTGGGCCGGCGCACTCGACGAGTGAACGGCGCCGTTCTGGCGTCACACGTCAGGATCGTGCCGTTGCTGACGAAGGGGACGGGGGGCGGACTCAGCCCAAGGTCACCGGGAGCGCGTCGACGCCGTAGACGATCGACGTGGCACGCAGCGGCAGCGTCCGCTCGTCGGCGGCCATCGCGATCTTCGGGAACCGCTGCAGCAGCGCCGGGTAGGCCGTCCGGAGCTCCATGCGCGCCAGCTCCGCCCCGATGCAGCGGTGGATGCCGTGGCCGAAGGCCAGGTGCGGCGTCGGGGTGCGGCGCGGGTCGAAGACCTCGGGGTCCGGGGTGAGCCGCGGGTCGCGGTCGGCGGCCGAGAGCGAGACCAGGATGCCGTCGCCCTCCGCGAGGTCGACGCCCCCGATCGTCATGGCCTCGGTCGCGAAGCGCGGGAACGCGATCTGTACGACGGTGAGGTAGCGCAGCAGCTCCTCGACGAAGCCGTGCACCGAGGCGGGCTCGTCGCGCACCATCGCCGCCACCTCGGGGTCCCGCAGCACGAGCACCGAGCCCAGCGCCAGCATCGATGCCGAGGTCTCCAGCCCGCCGGTGAGCAGCCCGTCGGCGAGCTCGGCCAGCTCGTCGTCGTCGAGCTCGTCACCGTGCTCGCGGATGAGCATGCCGAGCAGGCCCTCGCCCGGCGTCTCCCGCTGCCGCTCGACGACGCCGCGCAGGTAGACCAGCGACTCGGAGATCTTGTCGAAGGCGGCCGTCGCCCCGGCGAGCAGGTCGAACCGGGCCGTCGAGAGCGCCTGGAACTCGTCGCGCTCCTCGTAGGGGATGCCGAGCAGCTCGCAGATCGTCAGCGACGGGATGGGCGTGGCGAAGTCGCGGACGAGGTCGACCTCCCCGCCCGCCGCCTCGATCTCGGCCATCGCGTCGAGGCGGCCCTCGACGATCGCGGCGATGCGCGGACCGAGGCGGGAGAGCCGTCGGCCGGTGAACTCCGGGGTGAGCAGGTGCCGCAGCCGGGTGTGCTCCGGCGGGTCGGTGAATCCGAGCCCGCCGGGGTTCTGCCCCGAGCCGATGCCGGCGCGCCCGACGAGGTGGCCGAAGTCGGTGGACAGCCCGCGGGTGCGGCCGAGGACCTCGCGGGCCTCCTCGTGCCCGGTCACCAGCCAGGCCTTGACCCCGAACGGCAGCGGGAAGTCGCGCACCGGGTGGTCCTCGCGGTACTCCCGCAGCGCGGGGACCGGGTCGAGGCCCTCACGGCGCAGCGGCATCAGCGCGTAGTCCGGGATGAGGCTCATCGGGTCGAGGCCGCGTCGGCTGCGCCAGGAGAGGTACTGGCGGGCGACGAAGCCCGTGACCCGTGTGCGCACTGCCGTCACGCGACGCGCGAGGGCATGACCAGCCCTGCGCGTGGTCCTGCCGGTGCCCACGGTGACCACGTCCCCACCCTCCCGCACAGCCCGAGCTGCCCTTCCGGACGGGTGCAGGGTAGGGCGTCGTGGTGACCTCCGGGTGTGACGGCCCCCGTGTCACCCGTCTCGCGGCACGTCCGGACGGGTGACCGGCACTCCGCCGGTCGTCACGGCGTTCGGGCCGCGCAGGCCCATCCGGCCGAGTTCGACATCGGCCAGCCGGAGGAGCACTGCGGCATCTCCGCGTCGCCACGCGCCCGCCGCGTCGCCGCCCGGCCCGGCGGCGCGACGGACCCGGCCGGGGGAGCCGCCGACGAGCGCGCGCAGGGCGAGCAGGTCGACGTCGAGCTCGCGGGCGGCCAGGGCGTGCCGGGCCCGCAGGACCCAGCGGATCCGCAGGGCGAGCCAGGTGGCGAGCACCGGGAAGGCCGCGACGACGACCACGAGCCACGCCAGCCCCGTCGCGACCGCCGCCACCGCCTCGACCTGGGCGCGCCCGGCGTCGGAGATCGCGGTCCCCGCGTCGGTGCCGGGGGTGAAGGCGCCGGAGAGGCGGTCGCCGACGAACGGGACGCTGCCGGCCGCCCGGGCGGCGCCGTCGAACACCCCGCTCACCCGGTCCCCGGCGTCGGTGAGGCCGCGCCCGGCGGCCTGCAGGGCGAGGACCAGGTCGTGCAGGGCGATCGCGGCGCTGACCACGAGCACCACCCAGACCGCGACGGCGAGGTCGGAGAGCACCTGCAGCATGCGGCGCCGCGGACGCTCGGCGTAGACGAGCAGGCGGGGGCCGCGCGGGGCGAGGGTGAGGCTCACGTCGGGGTGTGTGCCCGACCACCCGCGGGGGCACACCGGCTCCGACCGGGGCACGCGAACGCCCCACCCACGAGGAGGTCGACCGCCGTGCCCGAGGTCCGCAGCGTCGCGATCCTGGACGACTACCAGCACGTGGCCCGCCGGAGCGCGGAGTGGCACCGCGTCACCGACGGTCTCGGCGCCGAGGTCACGACGTTCCACGAGCACCTCGGCGGACCCGAGGACGTCGTGGCCGCGCTGGAGCCCTTCGACGCGCTCGTCGTGATGCGCGAGCGCACCGCCTTCCCCGCCGAGGTGCTGGAGCGCCTACCGAACCTGCGCCTGCTGGTGACGACGGGGCCGGCGAACGCCGCGATCGACGTCGCGGCCGCGCACCGGGCGGGGATCACGGTGTCGGGGACGGGCGGTGTGCTGGACAACGCCGCGACCGTGGAGATGACCTGGGCGCTGATCCTCGCGGCGGTGCGCCACCTCCCCGCGGAGGACCGGCGGATCCGCGAGGGCGGGTGGCAGGAGACCGTGGGCGCCGACCTCAAGGGGCGACGGCTCGGCGTGGTCGGCCTCGGCGGGATCGGGAAGCCGGTGGCGGCCGTCGGGCAGGCGTTCGGGATGGACGTGGCGGCCTGGAGCCGGCACCTCGACCCCGGCGACGCCCGCGCGGCCGGCGTCACCCCGGTCGACAAGGAGGAGCTGTTCGCGACCTCCGACGTCGTCACGATCCACATGAAGCTCTCCCGCGGGAGCCGCGGCATCGTCGGGCGCGAGGACCTCGCGCGGATGACCGCGCACGCGATCCTGGTGAACACCTCGCGTGGGCCGCTCGTGGACGAGGACGCGCTGCTGGAGGCGCTGCACGCCGGGACGATCGGCGGCGCGGCCCTCGACGTCTACGGCACCGAGCCGCTCCCCGCGGACTCGCCGTGGCGCTCCGCCCCGCGCACGGTCCTGACCCCCCACCTCGGGTACGTCACGGAGAAGACGTTCGCCGAGATGTACGCGGACGCCGTCGAGGACATCGAGGCGTTCGCGGCCGGGTCCCCGGTGCGGGAGCTCGCGGAGCGCTGACGGTGCGACGGGTGACGACCGGCGGGCTGGTGACCGCCAAGTCAGCGACAAGTGCGGTGGGCGACCCTCGTGGTCGTCACGCACCGTCGTCACTCCGAGGAGTCCGCCATGACCACTGCCACCGCCACCGCGCCCACCCGTGATGCCGACCTGCTCGGCATCCGCATGGCCCACCGCATCATGCGCCGCGAAGCACGCCGCTACGCCGGGCTCGCCGCCGCGTGGGCCGACGGCTCCGACCCGCTCGCCGGCCGCCGACGGCGGATCTTCGGGCGCTGGCTCGAGGGTCTGTGCCTGGACGTCCACCACCACCACGCCACCGAGGACGACCACCTCTGGCCGATCCTGGAGCGGCACGCGGGCGCCGAGATCGACCTCGCGCCGCTCTCCGACGACCACGCCGCCCTCGACCCCGTCCTCGACGACATCCGCCACGCGTTCGTCGTGGCCGCGGCCGGGGGGCGGGTCGAACCACTGGCCGAGCGCCTGACCTTCCTCGCCGACCTGCTCGACGAGCACATCGCCGAGGAGGAGCGCGACGTGTTCCCCGTGATCCTGCGGTACGTGCCCCTCGCGGACTGGACGACCGTCGAGCATGCGGCCCGCTCGGGCGGGGCGGGACTGCGCTGGGTGCTCCCGCGCATCGTCGAGGTGGCCACGCGGGAGGAGTACGCGCAGCTCACCGCGGCGGCCCCGAAGCCGCTCCTGCTCGTCATCAAGCTCCTCCTGCCGCGGTACCGGCGGGAAGCAGGCGCCCTGACGCGCTCGTGAGCAGCCCCGGGCGAGGGCTCATGAGGCCGGAGGCCACGTCCCGATGCGTCCCAGCGTCGCCGTCCCGCTCATCGCCCCGGCGAGGTGGCCCTCCCACGGCGCGAGGTCGTGCCGGCACGCCGCCAGCACGGCCTCGTCGCCGAGGGCCGCCGCGGTCTCCGCACGGAGCGCGGTCCACATTAGCCACCACCAGTCGGGGCTGATGGCCACGTCCGGGCGCCAGACGCGGCGCGCCTCGTCGGGGCGACCGGCGGCGACGAGGGCCGCGGCGTACGGCTCGGCGACGAGCACGCCGCGGACCCGGTACTCCGCGGCCAGTGGCTCGACCAGTTCCGCGAGCCGGCCCTGCGCGTGCCGGACCCCGACGAGCCCCACCAGGGCGAGCGCCCCGGCGTTCGCCAGCCCCCGCTCGGCCAGGGCCGCCCCGACCGCGGTGTAGATCGCCTCGGCTTCGTCGTGGCGGCCCGCGACGACCGCCTCGAGCGCCCGGAAGATCGTCGTCCAGCCCAGGGTCGAGGCGAGCTGGCCGTCGGGGGCCTCGGCCAGGGCGGTGGCGGCGTGGTCGGAGGCGGCGACGAAGTCCACGCGGTAACAGGCGTGCAGGAAGCGGGCGTGGTGCCCGACGACGCGGTGTCCCCACGACCCGGCGCGCTCCGCGGCGTCGAGCAGTTCGACGCCGAGGCCGTCCAGCTCGTGCCAGCGGTCGGGGCGCAGCAGCGTCCAGAAGCGGGCGTTGAGCACCAGGCAGCGCAGGCCGGGGTCGTGACCCGCCTCCCCGAGGAGCGCCAGCGCCGCCCCGGCGTCCGCCACGGCGCG
>NZ_JBVPVA010000746.1:0-8521 GCF_055612215.1 Actinomycetospora sp.
CGTCGAGCAGCAGCGGCCGGAAGCCGGGCACGACGGCGTACTCCACCGCCCGCCACGAGAGCAGACCGTCGGCCCGCCGCGGGTCAGTCGATGAGGTGGGCATCGACGTGGAACTCGTTGCGGTAGCGGCGGGCGGCGTCGCCGAGCTGCTCGGGCGGGGGCACGACCGGCGTGGCGGGCGGCATGCGCGAGGCGGTGCGCTCGCCCGCCGCGGCGAAGAACCGCTCGAAGCCGCCGGTGTTCACCCCGAGGGTGCGCGCCCGGTGGGACTCGACGCGGAACGTGTGGCGGTGCCCGGCCGGGACGTAGCCGAAGTCGCCCGTCGTGAGCACCTGGTCCACGCGGCCGCCCTCGCCGTCCTCGACGACGACGCGCACCAGGCCGTCGAGCACGTAGAAGATCTCGTGGACGTCCGCGTGCGAGTGCACCGGGATGGCCTCGCCGCGCGGGGCCTCCATCGTGAACACCCCGAACTGGCCCTCGGTCTCGTCCCCGGAGAGCAGCACCGTGAAGAGCTGGTCGAACAGGTGGGCCCGCTCGCCCTCGCCCGCGGCCAGCACGTAGGGCACCGGCCGGCCCGGCAGGGCGGGATCGGCGTCCGTCACGGGCCGGACGAACTCAGCGGTCATGGGTCCCCTCCGGGGGTCGGATCGGCGGTGGTCCGGAGCCGACCTTGGTGCGACCGGCACCGCCTCCGTGGCCCGGGTCTTCCATCCACCGGCATAGGCTCGGGCGATGGACGCGCCGGGGCGTCGGGGGAAGCGGCCCGCCGAGGGCGAGCCCGTCGTGGTGCGGGCGCTCGCGCTGCTCGCCGCCTTCGACGCCGACCACCGCGCGCGGAGCCTCGCCGACCTGAGCCGCCGGACGGCGTTCCCGATGTCGTCCGCCTTCCGGCTGGCCGGTCACCTGCTGGCGTGGGGCGCCCTGGAGAAGGACGCGGAGGGGCGCTACGTCGTCGGGCTGCGGCTCTTCGAGATCGCCTCGCTCGCGCCGCGCAGTCACGGCCTGCGCGAGGTGGCCCTGCCCTACCTCGAGGACCTCCACGAGGTCTCCGGTCAGCACGTCCTGCTCGCGGTCCGCGAGGGCGACGAGGCACTGCTCGTCGAACGGCTCTCCTCCCGGGGCGCCGTCGAGATCGACTACCGCGTGGGCGGGCGGATGCCGCTGCACGACACCGGCGTCGGGCTGGTGCTGCTCGCCGGGGCGCCGGAGCCGGTGCGGTCCCGGGTGCTGGGCGGGCTCGACGCGCCGGCGGCGGAGCGGCTGCGCCGCCGGCTCCCCGACGTGCGCCGCGCCTCGGTCGCCGTCTTCGAGCGGTCCTCGCCCGCGCCGGTGTCGTCGGTCGCGGCGCCGGTGCGCGACGGCCTCGGGCAGACCCTCGCCGCGGTGTCGGTGGTGGTCCCGGCGGGCACGGCCCGCCCGCAGGCCTACACGCCGGTCGTGCGCTCGACGGCGCTAGCGGTCGCGCGGGGCCTGGGCCACCACCCGCCCCGGCCGGGCTGAGCGCGGGGTCGACCAGCGCCACCGAGGTCTTCCGGCGGGCGCGCGCGACGGAGCACGATGGCCCGGTGCGGCGTCTCCTGCGGTGGCTGCTGCGACGCGACCCCGGGTTGGCGGCGACGCGACGGGCCCCGCGGATCGCGATCGCGGCCTCGGTCGGCTTCCTCGCGTGCCGCTACGGGGTGGGCTCGCCGACGATGGCGGTCTACGCGGCCTTCGGGGTGCTCGGCTTCGGCGTGTTCTCCGAGGTCCGCGGCACCCCCGCCCAGCGCACCCGCACGATCCTGTGCTGCTGCCTGGCCGGGCTCGTCCTGGTCAGCATCGGCACGCTGCTCGCGGTGGACACCTGGGCGGCGACGGTCGGGGTGCTCGTGGCCGGCGTAGCGGTGGCCCTGCTCGCGCTGGGCGGGCCGCGTGCCGCCGGTGTCGTCGTGGGCCTGCACCTGCTCTACATCCTGCCGTCGTTCCCGCCGTTCGCCCCGGACCAGCTGCCCGAACGCCTCGCCGGGCTCGTCGTCGGGACCGGGCTGCTCGCCCTGGCCGACCGGTTCCTGTGGCCGCCCGCGACGCCGCGCCCGTTCGCCGCGCGGGCCGCGTCGGCCGCTCGCGCGATCGGCGCCCTGCTCGAGGCCCTGCCCGCCGGCGGCGAGGAGTGCGACCGGGCCCGCCGCACCGCGACGTGGGCGGCCGACCGGCTGCGCCTGGGCAACGTCCCGGTGGGCGAGCGCCCGACCGGGCCCGGCACCGTCGACCGCGGCCTGACTCACCTGGCCGCCGCGCTGCGCGCCCTGCACGGCCGGGTCGAGGCGCTGGAGGACCTGGCACCCGCGGTCCTGGCCGGCCCGGCGGGTCCCGGCGGCTCCGTGCACGACCCGGACCCGACGGCGCTGCTCGCCGCGGTCGCCGCGTCGCTGGCCGAGACCGCGGACGCGCTGGCCGGCCACCACACCCCGCCCGGTCTCGACGGGCTGGACGCCGCCCGCGCCGGGTTCACCGCGCGCCGGCTGCGCGCCCTGCGGACCCTCGGGCCCGGGGAGCAGACGGTGCGACGGGCCGAGACGGTGGTGGCGGTGGCCCAGATCGCGGAGGAGCAGCGCATCGTCGTGCTGGCGACCCACGCCGTGCGCCGGCCCGACCAACCCGTCCCGGCGCCGACGGTCCCGGGGGAGGACCCGGCCGAGGGTCCCTTCTCCTACGCCGGGCAGCCGCTGCCGGTGCTGTGGTGGCGGCGGCTGCGCTGCCACCTCTCGCTGCGCTCGGTCCACCTGCAGAACGCGCTGCGCCTGGGCGTGGGCCTCGCGCTCGCGCGCCTCGTCGCCGGCGAGCTCGACGTCGCGCACGGCTTCTGGGTCCTGCTGGCCACCCTGACGCTCATGCGGACGTCCGCGGGCACGACGCGGGCGGCGCTGCCCCCGGCGATGCTGGGGACGACGATCGGCGGCGCGCTCGCGATCGTCGTCGTCCTGCTGGCCGGCCCGTACCCCGTCGCGACCGCGGCGCTGCTGCCGGTCGTCGTCGTGGTCGCCGTGCTGTCGGGACGGCTGGCGGGCGTGGTGGCCTCGCAGGCCTGCTTCACCCTCGTCGTCGCGGTGCTGTTCTCCCAGCTCGCGCCGCCGACGTGGCAGCTCGGGCCGGAGCGCGTCCTCGACGTGCTGCTCGGCGCCGTCATCGGGCTCGTCGTCGGCGCCGCGGTGTGGCCGGCCGGCGGGCACGGCGAGGTCCGCCGCGCTGCGGCCCGCTGTCTCGACGCCGCCGCCGACCTCGTCGACGGCACCACCGACTGGCTGGCCGGGGTCGCCCCGGTCGCCGAGGTCACGCGGCGGTTGTCGGTGATGTCGGTCGGGCTCGTCCGCTACGAGGCGACGTACACGCAGTTCCGGTCGGAGCGCCACACCGGGCACGACCACGACCTCGACTGGCTCGCGGTGCTCGGCGTCGTGCACCGGGTGAGCCGCGGCGCCCGCAGCGCGCTGGCCGAGCCGCCGGGACCCGACGAGGCGGTGCCCTGGCCCGACCTCACGGCCCGATTGCGCCACGACGTCGAGGTCGTCGCCGACCGCTACCACCGGTGGGCCGTCGTGCTCTGCCGCGAGGGGGACGACCCGCACCCCGTCCCGGGTCCGCCGCCCGGCTTCGTGCACGCCGGCCTGCTCGCGGTGGCCGACCTGCCCGACCGCGCCGAGCACGCGGTGCGCGCACTGCGGCTCGTCGACGCCTGGGGCTGGCTGGGCTGGCTCGCCGACGACCTCGTCCTGCTCGAGCGCCTCGCGCCGACCTCGGAGGCGTCGCTCGCGGTGGCCTGACGGCTCCCCCGACGGCGAGGCGCGTGCTACTCATGGGACATGCGTCCCGAAAGATGGCGCGGCGTCGCCCTGCTGGCCGCCGCGATCGGTTGCGAGGTCGGCGGCACGTTCCTGCTGCGCGAGTCGCGGGGCTTCACCGACGTCCTGCCGAGCCTCGGGGTGGTCGCGGGCTACTGCGTGTCGATCGTGCTGTTCTCCCGGGCCCTGGCCCACGAGCTCACCCTCGGCGTGGCCTACGGGATCCTCATCGGCTGCGGGCTCGCGGCGGCCACGCTGCTCGGCGCGGTCCTCGGCGAACCGCTGAGCGCGCTGCAGGCCTGCGGGCTCGTCCTGGTCCTCGTCGGGGCCCTGGTGCTGCAGCGTCCCGGCCGGACCCGGCCGTGATCGCGACGCTGTTCCTGACGGGCGCCGTGCTGGCCCAGGGCCTGTGCCTGCCCGCCACGCGGGCCTCCCGCGGCCTGAGCCGGCCGGCGTGGGTGCTGGTCGCGTTCGCCGCCATGGCGGTCTCGGTGGCCCTGATGTCGCGCGCGCTGGCCCTCGGGGTGCCGCTCGCGGTGGGCTACGGGATCTGGAGCGGCTGCGGGATCGCGACGGCGGCCGCGGCCGGGTCGCTGGTGTTCCACGACCGGCTCGACCGCGCCCACGTCGCCGGGCTCGTCCTGGTCCTCGCCGGCGTCCTGCTGATCTACGGCGGGGGGTGACTGCGGTGGATCCCGACGGCGCCGAGCCCGACGGCCGGCGGCGGCGCGGGCGGCGACGGCGGGCCACGCTGGTCGAGGCGGCTCTGCAGGTGGTGGCCCGCGACGGCGCCGCGGCCGTCACCCACGCCTCGGTCGCCGCCGCGGCGGGCCTGGGCCGCAGCGCGGTCTCCCACCACTTCGCCTCGATCGACGACCTGCTCGCGGCCGCGCTGCGCTCGGGCACCGAGCAGCTGGCGGCCGCGGTGCCGCGCCCCGAGGACGGCGGCGGTGACCTCGCCTGGTTCGCCGCGGCGCTCGTCGACTACTTCGAGGCCGACCCCGGCCGGGTGGCGGCCGGCTACGAGCTCTACCTGCTCGCCGCCCGCCAGCCCGGCCTGCGCCCCGCGATCGCGCGGTGGACCGACCTGCTCGCCGAGCTCGCCAGCCGTCACACCACCGACCCCGACGCGGCCCGGGCCTGGGTCACCGCCGTCGACGGCTACTTCCTCCAGCACCTCGCGCACGGCACCCGCCCGGCCGCCGCGGAGCTGGAACGCCTGCTCCGGGCGGCGTCCGGCGAGCGCCCCGGATGAGTGGTCAGTGCACCTCGGCGTGGAGCTCGACGTCCTGTCCCGGCCGGGCGAACTGCTCGACGAGCGCCCGGCAGAACGCAGGGAGGTCGTCGGGGGTCCGGCTGGTGACCAGCCCGTGGTCGACCACCACCTCCTCGTCGACCCACTGGGCGCCCGCGTTGCGCAGGTCGGTCGCGAGGCTCGGGAACGACGTCAGCCGCCGGCCCCGCACCACGTCGGCCTCGATGAGCAGCCACGGCGCGTGGCAGATCGCGGCGACCGGCGTGCCGGCCGCGAAGGCCTCGCCGACCAGGCGCACCACGTCCGGGACGGTGCGCAACAGGTCGGGGTTGGCCACGCCGCCGGGCAGCACGAACGCGTCGTAGTCGTCGGTCCGCACCTGGCTCACGACGGCGTCCACGTCGAAGCGGTCGCCCTTGTCGAGGTGGTGGAAGGCCTGGATCTCCCCCGGCGCCTCGGAGATGAGCACCGGGGTGCCGCCGGCCTCCTCGACGGCCTGCCAGGGCTGCGTCAGTTCGACCTGCTCCGTGCCCTCCGTCGCGCAGAGGAATCCCACGGTGCGGCCCGAGAGCGGTCCGGCGGTGTCGGTCATGACGGCGGGAGGTCCTCCTTCGTCGCGGGAGCCCGCCAGGGCTTCCCGCGGCCCCCGCCGCGAAACGCGTCGCGATCCGCCCTCAGTGGCGAGGGGGCGGCCAGGGCCGGCCGCGACCGCCGCGCGGGTCGGACTCGACGCGCCGGGTCAGGACGTCGACGCCGTCGTGGACCCGCCCGCCGGCGAGCTCGGCCGCCGCCTCGCAGGCCCGCACCCACATGTAGAGCTGCATCTCCTTGGCCACGCGCAGGTCGGCGTAGAGCACACGGACCAGCGACGTGCCCGGACGGGCCCACGTCTCGATCTCGAAGCAGAGCCCGCCGTCCTCGTCCGAGGCCCGGAACTCGATCTGGCCCGCCTCGAGGTGGCCGGTCAGCGTGGCCAGCCGCAGCCGCGTGTCGTCCCGCAGCACGACGCGCACCGGACCGTCCCACGGGCCGGGCATCCGCACGACGAACTCGTCGCCCGGTCCGGGGAGCGTCCGGGACTCGGTCCGCGGCGAGACCGCCGCGACCTCGCCGGGCAGCAGGCGCGTCAGGTCGCCGGACACCGTCCTCATCAGCCCGCGGGCGTCGACCCGGGCGTCGTCGACGGTGACCCGGAAGTGGCGGTGGTAGAGCGGGCCGTGGCCGGACTCCGCGGGCTGCGACGAGTCGTCGATCAGGTCCGCGGGGACCTCCGGCGGGAGGTCGTCGTCGCCGCCCAGGACCTCCGCCCGCCGGATCGGCACCGGCTCACGCAGGTAGCTCCAGGCCATGACGCCCATCCCGATGACCCACCGCGCCGCGAGGCGCAGCGGGGCCCGACCGGAGCGGGAGGCCTGCTCGACGGCGTCGGGGTGCGTGGGTTGCGGCGTGTTCACGCGGTCGGCGGCGCAGCGCCGTCGGCGGAGGGCTGCCGCTCCTGCAGGGCCGCCTCCACGCCTGGGTGGGTGGTGGACGCGCTCATCGCTCTCCTCCTCGGGACCGCCGGGCCGTGTGGGGAGTCGACACCCGGGGTTCGGCCCTCCCGGCGCCCGGTCTGCACCGACGAGGACCTGCACCGGGCGCAGTCCCGGGACCGCACGCCGATGGTGGGGTCCGACTACCCGCCCACTGCGCCCGGCCACACCTGCGATGCCCACCGCCACACCCCGGGACGTGGCCGCGCACGCGTGAAGGGCGTCGTGGGCTGGGTACCGCTCCGGTCATGGCGACCGAGGACGAGTGGCACGAGGCCCGCACCCGCTTCGTGGAGCACGAGACCGGGCGCGGACGGGGCGGGAACGGCGACCGGGCCGGGTCGGTGTCCGTGCACGCGCAGCCCGACCTCGGGCCGCTGGCCGCGGAGTTCGTCGGGCTGAGCCTCGACCTGTTCTCGGTGCCCCCGGAGACCGGGGTGGTGGGCGTCCTCGAGCGCGTGGTGCGCCGCGCCGCGGCGATCGTGCCGTCGGCGGCCATGGTGTCGGTCACCCTGCGCGAGTCCGACGGCACCTTCCACACCCCCGTCGAGACCGATCCCCTGGCGACGCGCGCCGACGGGATCCAGTACGACACCGGCGAGGGCCCCTGCGTGGAGGCGACCGCCTCCTCGAGCAGCGGCTTCACCGCGAGCACCGACCTCGCCCACGACGACCGCTACCCGCGCTTCGGCCCCCGGGTCGTGGACCTCGGGCTGACCGCGGTGTGCTCGACCGGCATGTTCCCCGGGGGCGACCCGCCGCGGCTCGGCGCCCTGAACTACTACTTCCGCGACCCCGCGGGGCTGGCCGACGTCGACCAGGACGCCATGCTCATCCTCGCGTCGTACGCCGCCGTCGCGTTGCACGCGGCCCGCGGTGTGGAGGCCGAGAAGCTGCGCTCGGCGCAGCTGACCGAGGCGCTGCAGTCCCGCGACGTGATCGGCCAGGCCAAGGGGATCCTCATGGAGCGTCGGGGCGCCGACGCCGACCAGGCCTTCGACATCCTCCGGCGGGCCTCGCAGGACCTGAACATCAAGATCCGGGACATCGCCCGGACGATCGCGTCGCGCCGCGCGGAGCTGTAGCGGTTAGGGGGCCGGATCGCGGATACCCGGGGGCTGCCGCGCCCCGGACGGGGTCGGCGGCCATCCCTCACCGGAGGTACCCCTCGATGTCTCCGTCCGCGGTCCTGCTCGGCTCCATCAGCACCGTCGTCGACACGTCCGAGCTCCAGCGCCGGGCCTTCAACGAGGCGTTCGCCCGCCACGGCCTCGACTGGGAGTGGGACCGCGACCGGTACGTCGCCATGCTCGAGAGCAACGGCGGCCGCGACCGCATCGCCGAGTACGCGCGGTCCGTCGACGAGTCCGTCGACGCGGACGCGGTGCACGCGACCAAGTCGCAGATCTTCCAGGAGCTGCTCGGCTCCTCCGCGCAGCAGCCCCGGCCCGGCGTCGCCGAGACGATCAGGGCCGCGCACGAGCAGGGGCTGCGCGTCGGGCTCGTCACGTCGACCTCGAAGGAGAACGTGGCGGCGCTGCTCGACGCGGTGAAGGGCGAGATCGGGACCGGCGAGCTCGACGTGGTCGTCGACTCCTCGCGGGTCGAGGCCACCAAGCCCGACCCCGCCGCGTACCGGGTCGCGCTCGACGCGCTGGGGCTCGAGGCCGCGCAGTGCGTCGCCGTCGAGGACAACGTCGGCGGGGTGCAGGCGGCCGTCGCTGCCGGGATTCCCTGCGTCGCCTTCCCCAACGAGAACACCGCCTCGTCGGACTTCGCCTCGGCGGCCGACCGCGTCGACCACCTCGACCTGGACCGGCTGCGCGCCCTCGCCGCCTGACCTCCCGGCGCCCGACGGCGCCGTCACCCCTCCCACCGTCCTGCCGCGTCGCGCGGGTCCGGCCGGGCCGGTC
>NZ_JBVPVA010000772.1:0-6020 GCF_055612215.1 Actinomycetospora sp.
GCGCTCTCCGCGGCGGGGGGCTGATCGAGGTGTCCCTGACCGACGAGTCCCGGCCCCGCGCGGCCCGCCCCGACGGCCTCGGCAGCCTCCCGCCGCTGGTCGTGCCCCAGCCCGCGCGCCTGCGGGCCACGCTCGGCGCCGCCGAGGAGATCCTCGGCGGCCTCGCCCGCCGGTCCGCCCCGCGCGACGTCACCATCGGCGAGGCCCCGGCCGCCGACGCGTCCCATCCCGACGTCGTGGCCCACCGCGCGCTGCGTCGCGCCGTCTTCGTGGACGAGCAGGGCCTCTTCGGCGGCTCGACCGCAAGGATGGGGGCTGGCGACCTCGACGACACCGACGACGATCCCCGCGCGGTCGTCCTGCTCGCCCGCGACGGCGACGGGACCCCGCTCGGCGGCGTCCGGCTGGGCCCGGCCCGGCCCGGGGAGCCCGACCTCGGGTGGTGGACCGGCAGCCGGCTCGCGGTCAGCGTCGGCGGCCGTCGTCGGGCCGGGGTGCGCGTCGGTGCCGCCCTGGTCCGCGCCGCCGTCGCCCGTGCCGAGGCGGCGGGCGTGCTGCGCTTCGAGGCCGACGTCCAGGCCGTCAACGGGCCGCTGTTCACCCGCCTCGGCTGGGAGACCGTGCGGGCGGTGGACGTCCCCGGCGCGCCGGACGTGCCGCACCTGCGGATGCGCCACCCGATGGACCGCGTCCAGCGGCTCGTCGACGCCACCAAGTCCCCGCTCGGCGACCTCGTCGCGGGCCTCACCCCGCCCGGGTTCGTCGGCGACGACGGCGCCCCGGTGCCGGGCAGCGACGTCGTCGCCGCCTGCGACGCGATCCTGCCCGCGATGGTCGAGCGCGACCCGGAGTGGGCCGGCTGGTGCGGCGTGCTGGTCAACGTCAACGACCTCGCCGCCATGGGCGCGCGGCCGGTGGGCCTGCTCGACGCCGTCGGCGGCCGCGACGCCTCGTCCGTCGCCCGGGTGCTGCGCGGCCTGCGGGCCGCCGCGGACGCCTACGGCGTGCCGGTGCTCGGCGGCCACACCACCGTCGACGTGCCCGCCTCGCTCGCGGTGACAGCCCTCGGCACCACCCCGACGCCGGTCCCGGCCGGCGGCGGGCGGGTCGGGCACGCGGTCCGGCTCACCGCCGACCTCGACGGCGCCTGGCGCCCCGGCTACACCGGCCGGCAGTTCGACACCACCTCGCGCCGCCGGCCCGAGGACCTCCGCGCGATGGTGAACGCCCTCGGTCCCGACGCCGCCGTGCGGCCCGCCGCCGCGAAGGACGTCTCGATGGCGGGCCTCGTCGGGACCCTCGGGATGCTCGCCGAGGCCAGCGGCACCGGCGCCGTCCTCGACGTCGCGGCCGTCCCCCGGCCGGGCGGCGTGGGCGTCGCCGACTGGTTCACCTGCTTCCCCGGCTTCGGCCTGCTCACCACCGACGAGCCCGGAGCGCCGCTCCCCGCCGCCGGCCCCGCGATCGGGGCGGTCTGCGGGGCGCTCACCGACACGCCCGGCGTGAGCCTGCGCTGGCCCGACGGGGAGACGACAACCGCCGTCGCCGGCCCCGTGACCGGGCTGGGCCCGGCCACCGCACCCGAGAGGACCACCTGATGACCGTCACCTTCGCCGCCGCCGCCGAGGGCTTCGTGCGCGACCTCGACGAGGACTTCCGCCGCATCGAGAAGCTCCTCGGCCGCGCCCGCGAGGCCGGGGCCGGGCTGCTCGCGCTGCCGGAGGCGGCCCTGGGGGGCTACCTCTCGTCGCTGAACGGCGACCACGAGGACGAGCCCCCGCAGCTCGACGGCGACGGCCCGGAGATCCGGCGGCTGATCTCCCTCGCCGGGGACATGGTCGTCACCGCCGGGTACTGCGAGCGCGGTGACGACGCGTCGGGCGGCCTGCCCTACAACAGCTGCGTCGCCGTGACCGGCGACGGCGTGCTCGGCCGGCACCGCAAGGTGCACCAGCCGCTCAACGAGAACAACTCCTACGCCGCCGGCGACCGGTTCGCCGCCTTCGATACGCCGGTCGGGCGCATGGGCATGATGATCTGCTACGACAAGGCCTTCCCGGAGGCCGCGCGGGCGCTCGCGGTCGACGGCGCGCGGGTGGTGGTGTGCATGTCGGCCTGGCCCGCGTCGCGCACCAACCAGGCCCCGGTGCTCGCCGACGACCGCTGGACCCGCCGCTTCGACCTGTTCGACCGGGCGCGGGCGCTGGAGAACCAGATCGTCTGGGTCTCGGCCAACCAGGCCGGGGAGTTCGGCACGATGCGTCTCGTGGCCAGCGCGAAGATCGTCGACCCCGGCGGCGAGGTGCTCGCCACGACCGGGACCGAGGCGGGGCTCGCCGTCGCCGCCGTCGACGTCGACGGGTCGGTGGACGCCGCCCGCCGGTTCATGGGGCACCTGCGCGACATGCGCCGCGGGAGCTACTCCCCGGTACCCGCGTCGGCCTGAGACCCTGCACCGGTGCTCCGCATCGCCGCGGCGGCGGCCCACTTCACCCGCGACCTCGAGTTCGACCTCGAGAGGATCGGCGTGATCATCGCGCACGCCCGGGAGGCCGGGGTGGGGCTGCTCGCCCTGCCCGACGGGGCGCTCGGCGGGTACATCACCGACCTGCGCCCGAACGACGCGGACGCGGTCGACCTGCCGCCCGCCCTCGAGCCCAACGGCGACGAGGTGCGCTCGGTCATCGACCTGGCCGGTGAGATGGTGGTGTGCCTCGGCTACTGCGAGAAGGGGTCCGACGGCGAGCTCTACAACGCCGGCGTGGCGCTCTGCGGCGACGGCATCCTGGGGCGGCATCGCAAGGTGCACCACCCGGCCGGCGTCGCCAAGGTGTTCTCGGCGGGCTGCGGGTTCTCCGCCTTCGACACGCCCGTGGGCCGCATGGGCATGCTCATCGACCACGACAAGACGTTCCCGGAGTCGGCGCGCTCGCTCGCCGTCGACGGCGCGTCCATGATCGCGTGCCTCTCGGCGTGGCCGACGTCGCTGACCAACCGGGCCCCGCGCATGGCCCAGGACCGCCAGGCGCGGCTGTTCGACCTCTACGACCAGGCCCGCGCGGCCGAGAACCAGGTGCTGCTGCTCTCGGCGAACCAGAGCGGGCGGTCCGGCGCGCTGCACTTCCTCGGGCGCGCGAAGGTCGTGGGCCCCGGCGGGGAGATCCTGGCGCGCACCTGGTCCAAGGGCGGGCTCGCCGTCACCGAGGTCGACCCGGCGGCCATGGTCGACGCGGCGCGCGCGGTCCTGCACCACCTCGAGGAACGCCGGCCGTCGGCGTACCGATCATGACGCGGATCCGCCTCTCGACCTACTCGACGAAGCCGCGCGGCGGCGTCGTCCACACCCTCGCGCTGGGGGAGGCCCTGACCCGGGCGGGGCACGAGGTCGAGGTGTGGGCGCTGGCGCGCGGCGGGGACACCGGGTTCTTCCGTGAGGTGACGGTGCCGACGCGCCTCGTCGAGGTGCCCGAGATCGAGGGCGAGTCGGTCGGCGACCGCATCCTGCGCTCGATCGCGCTGCTCGCCGAGGCGCTGGCGGACGCCGGCCCCGTCGACGTCCGCCACGCCCAGGACTGCCTGACCGCGAACGCCGAGGGCGCGGCGCACGGCTACGACGACCTGGTCCGCACCGTGCACCACCTCGACCGGTTCACCACGCCGTCGCTGGTCGCCTGCCACGAGCGGGCGCTCGTCGAGCCCGCCGCGCTGCTCTGCGTCTCCGAGGCGGTCGCCGCGGAGGTGCTCACCGGATGGGGACGCACCGCACCCGTCGTCGGGAACGGGGTGGACGCGGCGCGGTTCGCGGTGGCCGCGTCGCACGGCGACGGCGCCCCGTGGCGGGAGCGGTTCGGGCCGTACGTGCTGGCCGTCGGGGGCATCGAGCCGCGCAAGGGGACCCGGGACCTGGTGGCGGCGATGGCCGCGCTCGCCTCCCGCGGGACCGGCGTGCCGCTCGTCGTCGCGGGCGGGGACACGCTCTTCGACTACCGGCCCTACCGCGATGAGGTCTTCGCGCTGGCCGCGTCGCTGGGGGTCGAGCCGGTGGTCCTGGGGCCGGTCGCGGACCCGGAGCTCCCCGGGCTCGTCGCGGGCGCGGCGGCCTTCGCGTTCCCGTCGACGAAGGAGGGGTTCGGCCTCGCCGCCATGGAGGCGCTCGCCGCCGGGGTGCCGGTGGTGGCCCGCGACCTGCCGGTGCTGCGGGAGGTGTTCGCCGGGGCGGTGCGCTTCGCCGCCGACGGCGAGGGCTTCGCGGAGGCGTTCGCGGACGAGCTGGCGGGGGTGCTCGCCGGCGGCGACGCGAGCGCCCCGGCCCGCACCGCGGTCGGGCGGGCCCTCGCGGCCTCGCACTCGTGGGACACCGTGGCGCGGTCCCACCTGGCCGCCTACGCCGGGATGCGCTGAGCGCACACGACGTCGTCGGGGGTCGGGCCTAGTCTCGCGGGCATGGCCGAGACGACGGACGTCCGCTTCTGGTTCGACCCCGTCTGCCCCTACTGCTGGCTGACCAGCACGTGGGTCCGGACCGTGGCCCCCCGGCGGAACCTCGCCGTCGAGTGGCGGTTCATCTCGCTGCGCCTGCTCAACGCCCACGTCGACTACGACGCGCAGTTCCCGCCCGAGTACGAGGCCGGGCACACCGCGGGGCTGCGGCTGCTCCGGGTGTGCGCGGCGGTCCGCGAGCACGACGGCCCGGAGGCCCTCGCCCGGTTCTACGAGGAGCTCGGGACGGCGGTCTTCGAGCACGAGCCGGTCCCCGAGCACACCGGCGCCCGGGAGCACCGCGGGACCCACGCCTACGTGCTGCCCGTCCTCGAGCGGGCCGGGCTGCCGACGGAGCTCGCCGACGCGGTGGACGACACGCGGTACGACGCGACGATCCAGGCCGAGACCGACGAGGCCCTGGCGCTGACCGGGCGGGACGTCGGCACCCCGATCATCCAGATCGACCCGCCCGACGGGCTCGCGTTCTTCGGGCCGGTCATCAGCCGCAAGCCCGCCGACGACGAGGCCGAGCAGCTGTGGGACCACGTCGTCGGCCTCGCGCGGTTCCCGGGGTTCGCCGAGCTCAAGCGCAGCCTGCGCGAGCGCCCGCAGCTCGCGGCGTACGGCGTCGGGGAGGGCGAGGTCGGGCTCACCGAGGACTGGCACGGCGGCAGCCGGCGGCAGCACCGCTGAGCCCGACCTGTCCCGGTCCCCGACCCCCACGTCAGCAACGGCACGTGCCTGTCACCTGACGTCAGGACGGCGCCGTTCGCGCGGGATCGGCCACGCTCACGCCGCGCCGTGGTGGATCTCCTCGTACACCGCGGGCGTCGAGCCGATCTCTTGCCACTCCGGGCCGGCGACGAGGGCCCGGAACTCGTCGTCGTGCGCGGCGGCCACCGCGGCCGGGGAGGTCCAGCGCGCGACGTTGACGAACCGGAAGCGCGCGTCCGGGGCGAGCGAGCGGTAGAGGTGGTGCTCCAGGTACCCGGAGCGGGTGCGCATGACGGCGTTCACGTCCTGCCAGCGCGCGAAGAAGTCGTCCTCGCGGCCGGCGGGGACCTCGAAGCAGTTGACGAAGGTGACGGACATCGGGAGCCTCCCAGTGGGTGCACTGCTGTGCATCGATTGCACAGCGGTATAGTGAGTGCCTCGGTCGAGGTTCGTCAAGGGAGGTCCGCGTGGTCACTCGGGAGGCGGGTGGCGCCCGGGAGGCGCAGCGCCGTCGGACGCGGCGGGCGATCCTCGACGCGACCGCGCGCCTGCTCGGCGACGGGGCCTCGCCGTCGGTGGCCGAGATCGCCGACGCCGCCGAGGTCTCCCGGCGCACCGTCTACCTGCACTTCCCGAGCCTCGACCAGCTGATGCTCGACGCGATCGTCGGGAGTCTGTCCGCCCCGGTCGACGAGGCGCTCGCCCGGGCGCCCGCCGACGACGTGCACGCGCGCGTCGCCGCCCTCGTCGACGGGGTCACCGCGACGATGGGGTCCTCGCTCGCCCTCGGCCGGCGCCTGATCGCGCTCACCGTGCAGGAGCCC
>NZ_JBVPVA010000979.1:0-1038 GCF_055612215.1 Actinomycetospora sp.
GACCTCAAGGAGAACGGCGGCTACCACGCGGCCCGCGAGGAGCAGGGCGTGATGGAGGCCCGCATCCGCCACCTGCAGGAGCTGCTGCACACCGCGAAGGTCGGCGAGACGCCCACCGAGTCGGGGACCGCCGTCCCGGGCACGGTGCTCACCGTGCGCTTCGAGGGCGACGACGACACCGAGACGTTCCTGCTCGGCTCCCGCGAGGAGGGGTCGGCCGGCTCGCTCGAGGTCTACTCGCCCAACTCGCCGCTGGGCTCGGCGCTCATCGGCGCCAAGGCCGGCGACACCGTGAGCTACGACCTCCCCGACGGCGGGTCGATGGAGGTCACGCTGGTCTCGGCGGAGCCCTACAGCCCCTGACCGACGCCGCGGCCGGCCGACGTCAGGCCGGGCCCTCCGCGACGACGTACCCCGCCTCGCGGAGGGCGTCGACCATCGTCGTGCGGTGGTCGTGTCCGCGCGCCTCCAGGGTGAGCGCCACCTCGACCGCGCCCAGCCCGAGCGGCCCGAGGTCGGGCGAGGGGGCCAGCCGGCGGTGTTCGACGTCGACGACGTTGCCGCCGAGCCGGCCGAGCTGCGCGAGCAGGTCGCCGAGGTAGCCCGGGCGGTCCGGGAGGCGCACCCGCAGCGTCGCGTACCGCCCGGCCGCGGCCATGCCGCGACGGACGATCGCGTCGAGCATGAGCGGGTCGACGTTGCCGCCGGAGACCACGGCGACCACCGGCGCCGGCCAGCGGCCCGGGTACTCCGCGACGGCCGCCACCGCCGCCGCGCCCGCCGGCTCGACGAGCAGCTTGCCCCGCTCGAGGCTCGCGAGCACGGCACGGGACAGCGCCTCCTCGCTCACCGTCACGATCTCGGCGACCTGGGTGCTGACGTGCGCGAACGTCAGGACGCCCGGGCGGGGCACCGCGATGCCGTCGGCGATGGTCGCGCCGGCCACCGACACCGGCTCGCCCGCGGCGAGCGAGGGCGGCCACGCCGCGTACGCCGCGGCCTGCGCCCCCACGACCCGCACCCCGGTGCCGGCCAGCG
>NZ_JBVPVA010001009.1:0-1634 GCF_055612215.1 Actinomycetospora sp.
CGACTTCGAGCAGGGCGTGCACGACTTCGGCACCAAGGTGAAGCCGCTCCTGGGCTGACCCCTACGGGAACGGACCCCGCCGCCAGGGCGACGGGATCCGAGCACGACTGGCGAAGGAGATGTCGCATGACGATCGACAGCCCGCCGCGGACCTCGCTCGCGGCCGCCGTCGGGGAGTTCGTGGCCCGCGCCCGGCCCGGGGACGTGCCGGCGGAGGTCCTCGAGCGGGCCCGGTACCTGGTGCTCGACGCCGTCGGGCTCGCGTTCGCCTCCACCGCATACGCCTTCCCGGCGAAGGCCCGGGACGCCCTCGGTCGCCTCGGCGCCGGGGAGCACCCGGTGCTGGGCCTGCCCGACCGGCTCGCCCCGCGCGACGCCGCGACCCTCAACGGCGTCCTCGTGCACGGCATGGACTGCGACGACACCCACATCCCGGCGGTCACCCACGTGTCGGCCGCGGCCCCGCCGGCGGCGATCTCGGCGGCGACGACGGCCGGCGCGACGACGCGCGACCTGCTGCTGGCCTACGTCCTCGGCGTCGAGATCTCGGCGCGGGTCGGGCTGGGCGGCGCGGGCGGGTTCCACGACGTCGGGTTCCACCCGACCGCCGTCGCCGGGGTGTTCGGGGCCGCGGTCGCCGCGGGGAAGCTGTGGGGTCTCGACGCGGCGGGTCTGACCGCGGCGCAGGGCATCGCCGGGTCGATGTCGGCCGGGCTGCTCGAGTTCCTCGAGGACGGGTCGTGGACCAAGCGGCTGCACCCCGGGTGGGCAGCGAGCTCGGGGATGACCGCGGCGGCGTTCGCCGAGCAGGGCTGGAGCGGGCCGGCGGCGGTGTACGAGGGCCGGTTCGGGCTCTACGCCACTCACCTGCAGGGGCGGCCGGCCGAGCCGTCGGCCGTCGCGGACGGGCTGGGGGAGCGCTGGGAGCTCCTGCGCACCGCGGTGAAGCCCTATCCGATCTGCCACTTCGTGCACGCCTTCGCCGACGCCGCGTTGGCCCTGCGCGCGGAGCACGGGCTGACCGCCGACGACGTCGTCTCGATCCGGTGCGCGATCCACCCGGTGCCGGGCAAGGTGGTCTGCGAGCCGGCGGCGAACAAGTGGGAGCCGCGCGACGAGTACGACGCCAAGTTCAGCCTCCCCTACGTCGTCGCCACCGTGCTGCGCCGCGGGCGGTTCGGGCTCGCCGAGCTCGCCGACGACGCCCTGCGCGACCCGGCGACCCTGCAGCTGGCCCGCCGCGTCGAGGTCGTCGAGGACCACGAGGGTGCGTTCCCGCGCGCGTACTCGGGGTACGTCGAGCTCGAGCTGACCGACGGGCGCCGGATCTCGCGACGCGAGCAGGTCAACCGCGGGCACGACGAGCGCCCGCTGTCGAACGCCGAGATCGCGGCGAAGTTCGCGGGGACCATCGGCACCGTGGCCGACGCGGCCACCGCCGAGCGGGTGCGGACCGCGGTCCTCGGGCTCGGCGACGACACCCCGGCCCGGGACTTCGCCGAGACGTGCCGTGGCTGAGGGGCCGGTGCGGGTCGGGCTCCACCTGACCCACCAGCGGCTCCCGTCGCAGGACCCGGTCGCCGTCCTCGACGAGCAGCTGGCCCTCGTGCGGCTCGCCCGCGACGAGGGCCTCG
>NZ_JBVPVA010001046.1:0-1345 GCF_055612215.1 Actinomycetospora sp.
CGCCTGGTAGCGCGTGGGGTTCTGCAGGAAGTCCTTGATCTCGTAGAGCTCTTCGACGGCCTCGTTGGCGCCCGCGACGTCACCGAACGTCGTCTTCGGCATGTCCTTGTTGAGCTGCTTCGCCTTGGACTTGCCGAACGACAGGACGCGGTTGCCGCCGCCCTGTGCGTTCATCATCCAGAACAGCAGCACCAGGACGAGGCCCAGCGGGATGAGGTAGATCAGCATCTGGCCGAGCAGGGACTCCTGGGTCACCTGCGTGTCGAAGCCCTCGCGCGCGGGGTTCTGCCGGAGCTCGGCGAACACCTGCGCGCCGGCCGCGGCCGGGTACTGCGCATAGATCTCGTTGGTCCGCACGGGGGCACCACTGGTGCCGTCGGCCGGCGGCACGTCCACGGGGTTGACCAGCGTCATCCGCAGACGCTGTTCCTTGTCCTCGAGCGTGACCTCCGCGACGTTGCGCGCGTCGATCTGCTGCAGAGCGAGGGACGTGGACGCCTGCGTGTAGCCGCGGGTGTCGCTGAACAGCGACGACACGGCCAGGTAGACGACGAAGAGCACCACGATCCAGATCAGTGGATTGCGGAGCAGGCGCTTGCGGTCCATGCGGTGGCGGCCGGTCCGGCCTCGACCCTCCCCGGGTTGACTGCTGCCGTGTCGACTCCCGGACCGTGGTCCACCACACCGGCGCCGCCTACGACGACGTCCGCGCGGTGCCCGCCCGGGCTCCGTTCCAGGGAAGCCCTGATGTGCTCAATGTACCCCGGAGCCCCGACACCCAGCCGCGCGCGGCGGAGGGCCTGGTCACGACGGCGTCCGCCGACGGCGAACGTCGGGCGGAGTCAGCGGCGTCGCGCCGTCCCGAAGAGGCCCCGGGTGATCTCCCGACCAGCAGCGCTCGCGGCCGAGCGGAGGAACGACTTGAAGGCGGGGTTCGCCATGACCTTCTCCACCAGGCCCGGCCCCTCGTCCTCGGACGGCGGCGGGGCCTGCGGCGGCGCGGGCTGCGGGGGCTGGTCGGCCGGGACGGTGTCCGCCGGGGTCTCGGGCGCCTGGGTCGCCCCCGTTCGGGCCGCGAGCCGCTCGTAGGCCGACTCCCGGTCGATCGTCTCGCCGTACTTCCCCCACAGCGGCGACGCCTTCGCGGCCTCGGTCACCGCGGGCTCGCCGATCGCGGCCATGAGCGAGCGCGGGGGCCGGAGTCGGGTCCACGCCACCGGCGTCGGCGCGCCCCGCTCGGAGAGCACCGTGACGATGGCCTCCCCGATCCCCAGCGAGGTCAGCGCCTCCTCGATGTCGTAGACCTTCGACTTCGGGTAGGTCCGCGCGGTCCGCGTCAGGGCCT
>NZ_JBVPVA010001098.1:0-7857 GCF_055612215.1 Actinomycetospora sp.
ACCTCGTCGACGACGACCGCCGCCACGCGATGAAGCGCGAGCTCGAGCGGGCGCTGGTGCGGATGCCGTGGGTCGAGCGGGTGAACATCTCGGCGCGCACCGGCCGGGCGGTGCAGAAGCTCGCCCCGGCGATGCGCACGGCGCTGGAGAACTGGGACCGGCGGGTGCCGACCGGACAGCTCAACCAGTGGCTGGCCGACGTCGTCGCCGCCACCCCGCCCCCGGTCCGCGGCGGCAAGCAGCCGAAGATCCTGTACGCGACGCAGGCGCAGAACCGGCCGCCGACGTTCGTCCTGTTCACCTCCGGGTTCCTCGAGGCGGGCTACCGCCGGTTCCTGGAGCGCAAGCTGCGCGAGACGTTCCCGCTGACCGGCACCCCGGTGCAGATCAACGTACGGGTCCGGGAGAAGCGGGGCCGCAAGCATTAGCGGCGGCTACCAGGGGCCGGAGGCGGCGTCGCCGGCCGCGTCGATCACCTGGCCGTGGTACTCCTCGTGGCGCGTCCAGCTGCCGTCGGCGTGGCGGACGACCTGGCGGAGCTCGGTGCCGTCGGCGTTGCCGTAGCGCTCGACGGCGGTGCCGGCCTCGTCGTCGGTGACGGTGCTCCACGAGCCGTCGGCGAAGTGGACGCAGACCACGGTGCGGCCGTCGGGTGAGCGCGACGTGTCGGTCGTGGTGCCGCGCCCGTCGTCGTCGGTCCGGGTCCAGCTGCCGTCGGGCAGCGTCTCGGTCCGGGTCTCACGGCCGTCGGTCCCGAGCACGGTCTCGACGCGGTGCCCGTCGGGGCCCTCGACGACGGTGACCGCGGCCCGTCCGCCGCGGCCGCCCCCGGGGACAGGACCGACCACCGGACCCGGTTCCGCCATGCCACCCGCCCCCTCGCGCTCCGGGCATCGTGCCCGGGACGAGGGGGAGGGTCTGCCGTACTCGACTACTGCATTCCCGCCGGCCGCCGGGTGCCGCCGTCGTCGAGGGCCAGACCGCTCGGGACGACGGCCGCCACGAGCGCGGCGCGGTCGCCGAGGCCCAGGCGGGTGCACGCGCGGTAGATGTGGCTCTCGACGGTGCGGACCGAGACGTGGAGCTGCTCGGCGATCTGGCGGTTGGTCAGACCCCGGGCCGCGTGGTGGATCACCTCACGCTCCCGGTCGCTGATCGGCAGCGGGGACAGCGACGCGGCGAGGGTCGGGGTACGCGCGTCCTCGCACCGGTGTGCGAGGGCGGCGGCCCGCTCGGCCGCCCGGGTCGCGTCGGCGAGCCGCCCGGCTCCGCGGGCCACGACGGCGGCCTGGGCGGCGGCTTCCGCGGCGTACATCTCCAGCTCGGCGTCCTCGAGGACCCGGGAGACCGCGAGCAGCGCGTCGGCGTCGCGGTCGGCCATCGCGGCGGCGTGGGCCAGTGCCGCGGGTGCGCGCCGCCCGTCCACGATCTCCGCCAGCTGGTGCAGCCGGGACCGCTGGCTCCGGTCGCCGAAGCACACCGCGGCGTGGCGGATGACCACCTCGACGGCGAACTGGCCGGCCGAGCGCGCGGCCGTCGCCGCCGCGCCCGCACGCCCGATGGCCTCGACGAGCCTGCCGTCGGCGGCGGCGGCCAGGGCGTGCGCCAGCTGGTTCTCGGGATCGACGAGCTGCACGCCGGCGTGGGCGGTCTCGTCCGCGCGCCGCAGCGCGGCCCGCGCCCCGTCGACGTCGCCCACCATCGCCAGCGCTGCGGCACTGATCGTGTGGAGCATCCGGCTCCAGCCGCCGCCGGTCCCGGGGAACTGGTCGACGATGCTCTCGACGAGGCGGACGGCGGTCGCCGGGCGGCCCGTCTCGAGCGCGACCCGCGCCTCGTACAGCGCCACGAAGGCCACGGCGACCGGGCCCGGTTGCGCCCGCAGCCACTCGATCCGTGCGCGGGCGTCGTCGAACTCGGCCCGGAAGGCGGCGTCGAGCACCTGCGTGTAGCCGAGGTTGAGCTGCCAGAGCGCCGCGTCCGCGGTGCCCGCCGTCGCCGCGATGCCCTCCTCGACGACGTCGGCGACGGCGGGTCCGGTCCCGGAGAAGGCGCGGACGATGCCCGTCGCGTAGGCCGCCCAGATGCGGGCCAGCGGGGAGCTGTCGCTGCGGGAGCGCACGGCCGTGGCGTGCTCGCGGGCCTCGTCGAACCGGTTGGCGACCGCGGCGATGTTCGCGGCGATCCCCGCCAGGTCGGCACCCGCGGCGGGGGAGGCCGAGGCGGCCCGCGCCGTCGCCTCCTCGAGGACCGCGCGGGCCTGCTCGGTGCGCTCGAGGACGAAGTGGAGGAGGAAGACCCGCGACGCGGCGGCGTGCGCCCGCTCGCGGTCGTCGGCCGCGGCCTCGGTCGCGGCGGCCAGTTCGGCCTCGGCCTCCTCGGGCCGCATCAGCCAGGAGAGGGTCTGGGCCAGGCCGATGGAGGCCTCGAAGCCGCCGCCGGCCTCGCGGGCCGCCCGGAAGAGCCGCTCGGCGAGGTGGATGTCCCCGAGCGCGGTGGCCTGCCCGGCGGCCCGGACCAGGGTCGCGGCGTCCAGCGGGGTGTCCCCGCCCAGCCCCAGCACGGCCCGCCGCAGGTCGTCCCCGGCCCGGCGCCCGCCGACCGTCCCCAGGATCGCCGCGAGCTCGCCCCGCAGCCGGCGGGCCCGCAGCGGAGAGGTCCGGGCCCGGACGACCTCGCCGTAGAGCGGGTGGGAGAGGCGCAGCTCCTGGCGGATGCCGTCGACCTGCAGGTCGACCAGGCCCCGCTCGGACAGTTCCTCCACGGCGGCGGGGTCGGCGAGCCGCTGCAGCAGGATCAGGCCGATCGGCTCGCCGAAGGCCAGCAGCTCCAGGGCCCGCCGCTCGTCGTCGGAGAGGTGACCGATGCGGGTCGCCACCAGGTCCTCGAGAGCGGGCGACGGCTCGGGCGGGGCGACGAGCCGCCAGGACGACGGCCCGCGGCCCAGCCGGCCGGCGGCTCGTTCGGTCTCCACGAGGTGGCGCAACCACAGGACGTTGCCGCCGCTGATGGTGTGCAGCCGGTGCTCCGTGGCGGGCTCGACCGGCCCGCCGAGCACCGTCTCGAGCACCACGTGGGTCTGCTCCGGCGTCAGCTCGGCGAGGTCGATCCGGGCGGCGAGGTCGTCCTTCCACAGCGCGGTGACCGCGTCGGGGACCGGGAGGCCGGAGCGCACCGTGACGACGAGGGGCACGTCGCGGTCGGCGGCGAGCTGGACGACGACGGCGGCCGACACCGCGTCGAGCAGGTGGGCGTCGTCGACCCCGAGGACCCAGCCGGCTCCCTGACGCCGCAGGGTGTCGACGAGCCGGTGGATCACCGACGCGTCCGGGGCGACCGGGCTCCCGGGCGTCTCGCGGGGGTCGTCGGCGAGCCACGGGGCGAACGGCGCCAGCGGGACCTCCCGCGCCGACTCGGAGGCCAGGGCGAAGCCGGAGCCGGCGGGGCCCGCCGTGCGCGTGACCAGCTCGCGGGCGAGCCGGCTCTTGCCGACGCCGGCCTCACCGACGATGACGACCGTGCCGTGCGCGTCGAGGGCCGCCGCGAGCGCCCGCAGTTCCGCGTCGCGCCCGGCGAACGGCCACGAGTGGACCGAATCGGGCATGCGATACCTCCGCCGTGGTGATCGGAGTCTGGCGCACCGGGCAAGGGGGCGGCGCCGGTGGGGCTAGGGCACGGTGCGCCGGGCCCCCGCCACCGCGACCAGCGCCGTCCGGTCGGAGAGCCCGAGCCGCGAGCAGGCGCGGTACACGTGCGACTCGACGGTGCGCACCGAGACGTGCAGCCGGTCGGCGATCTGCCGGTTGGTCAGCCCCTCGCCGGCGAGCACGGCGACCTCCCGCTCCCGCGAGCTCAGGGCCACCGGGAGTTCGGCCTCGAGCACCGCCGGGGTCCGCGCGTCCTCGCCGGTGCCCGCCAGGGCCCGCGACCGCTCCTCGGCCTCGGCGGCGAGCACCGCGTTGCCGGCGGCCCGGGCCGCTGCCGCCGACTGCCCGGCCGCGTCGGCCGCCTCCAGCCCCATCCCGGCCTCCTCCAGCCGGGCCGCGACCTCGAGCAGGGTCGGCGCGTCGGCGGCGACGAGCGCGCGGGCGTGCGTGGCGGCGAGGCGGGCGCGGGGCGTGCCGAGCGTGCGGGCGAGGGCGCCGAGGCGTCCGACCTGGGACCGGTCGCCGAAGCGCACGCCGGTCTGGCGCAGGAGGACCTCGGCGGCGTGTACACCCAGGGCCCGGCAGCGGTCCGCGCTCGACCGGCACCGCTCGATCGCCTCCCGGACGTTGCCGGCCGCGGCGGCGGCCCACGCCCGGGCGAGGTCGTACTCGAAGTCCACGACGGGGATGTGGGGGTGCCGGCGACGCTCGGCCTCCTCGACGGCCGCCCGCGCCGCCGCGGCGTCGCCGAGCATGCCGTGGGCCTGCGCGATCAGCGCCGCCGACCACCCGCCCCAGCCGCCGCCGTGCCCGGGGAAGGCGGGCAGCGCGGACTCGAGCGCCCGGATCGCGGCGCGGGGCAGCCCCGCGCTGAGCGCCGTCCGGCCCTCGTAGAGGGCGACGAAGGGCGGCGCCTGGGGCCCGACGAGGTCCCGGATCCACTCGAGGCGGCGACGCGCCAGCTCGGGGCGGCCCCGCAGGTCGGCGTCGAGGATCTCCATGTAGCCGATGTTCCCGGCCACCGCAGCGGTCTCGGGGTGGCGGGCGGCCTCGATGCCGCGCTCGACGACCCCGGCGACGTCCGTCCCCCGCCCGCTCAACGCGTACGTCAGGCCCAGGACGAACCCCGCGAGGGACACCGACTGCAACGGCCGGGTGTCGTCGGCGGCCACCGCCTCGGCGAGCTCGATCGCCTCGTCCACCCGGCCGGCGGACCCGGCGAACATGGCCCGCAACGCGTCGAAGGCGGGGTTGCGGCGGCCGTCGTGGTGCTCGGCCTCCTCCGCGGCGAGCAGGTCCTCGCCCGAGCGCGGTGGATCGGCCTGGAAGTGCCGGGCCAGCGCGCGCAGGACGACGGCACGCTCCCGCTCGGTGGCGGTCGGCGTCAGCGCGGCGGCCTCGGCCAGCACGGCGTCGGCCTCGTCGGATCGCATCTCGTAGTCCAGGAGGTGGGCGAGACCCAGCCGCGCGGTGAAGCCGCCGCCGGCGGCGACCGCGGCCCGCAGCAGTCGTTCCGCGAGGCCGAGGTCCCGCAGTGCCGAGGCCTGGACCGAGGCCTCCAGGAGGTCGTCGGGATCGAGGGGCCGGTCGCTGCCGAGATCGAGCACAGCCCGGCGCAGGCTGTCCCCGGCCCGCCGGGTCCCGGTCCGCGACAGTGCCGCCGAGAGCTCGCTGCGCAGCCGTCGGGTCCGCAACGGGCTCGTGCGCGCCCGCACGGACTCCCCGTAGAGCGGATGGCCGAGGCGGACCTCCCACCGGGCGCCGTCGGGCTCGACCGTGACCAGGCCCCGCTCGGCCACCTCCTCGATGGCCCGCGGCGAGGCCAGCTCCTCCAGCATCCCGAGCCCCAGCGGTTCGGTCACCGCGAGCAGGTCGAGCACCCGACGCTGGTCGTCGGTCAGCGACCCGATCCGGGCGGCGACGAGGTCGGCGAGCATCGGCGAGAGCGTCACCGCCCCCTGCCAGACCCACGAGCCGCGGTCCTGACGCAGCCGTCCGGCCGCGCGTTCCCCCTCGACGAGGTGGCGCAGCCACAGCACGTTGCCCCGCGCGCTGTCGTGCAGCCGGCGCGCCGTGCTCGCCTCGAGCCCGCCGCCGAGCTCCGCGACCAGGACCGCGAAGGTCTGGTCCCGGTCGAACGCGGCCAGCTCGAGCCGCGCCGCCGCGCCGTCCTTCCAGAGCGCGGTGACGGCGTCCGGCGCGGGCTCACCGGTGCGGACCGTCAGGACGATGCGGGCCCGCTGCCCGGTCGCGAGCTGGTGGACCACGGTGGCCGACACCTCGTCGAGCAGGTGGGCGTCGTCGACGACGAGCAGCCCCCGGCCGCCGTCGCCGCCCAGCGCCGCGACGGCGTCGCGGACGTGCGTGAGGTCGGGGGAGGAGAGGGTGGGCGCGATCCCGGAGAGGATGTCGACGAAGGCCCCGAGCGGGATCTCGCGTGCCGACTCCGTCGCCCGGACGATGCCGAGCACGGTCCCGCCGTCGGCGCGGGCCGCGATCTCGCGGGCGAGCCGGCTCTTCCCGACCCCCGCGGGGCCACCGAGCACGACGACACCGCGCTGGTCCAGCGCCTTCTGGGCGGCCACGAGGTCGTCGTCGCGGGCCGCGAACGGCCACCCCTCCGGCACGATGTCACCTCCGATGCGGGTGTCTCGTCAGCCGTACAGTTTCCACCATCCGCGCTAGCGGTGGTGACATCGAGGTGAAGCGACTCCGGCGGTCGCTCGGTGCTCGGGCCCGGGAACCGGGAGACTCCCTCCCGAGATGTGTCCGGCACCACAGGAGGACCGCATGCACGACTTCTTCCCGGCGACCGCTGCGGCGGCCCGCGTCGTCGCCCTCGTCACCGACGAGCACCTGGACCTGCCGACGCCGTGCGAGGCGTGGCCGGTGCGCGACCTGCTCGAGCACATGGCGGGGTTCACAGCGGCGTTCGCGGCGATCGCGCGCCAGCAGGAGGTCACCGGGGACCCGCCGGCGTCGGGCCTGCCCGAGGGCTGGCGCGAGCTGCTCGCGGCCGCGTTCGACGACCTCTCGAACGCCTGGGGCAAGCCCGAGGCCTGGGAGGGCGAGGACGAGGCCGGCGGCGTGGCGATGCCGCGGGCGGCGCTCGGCGTCGTCGCGCTCGACGAGGTGGTGCTGCACGGCTGGGACCTGGCGACCGCGATCGGAGTGCCGTTCGCCGTGGCGTCCAGCGACGTCGAGGTCTGCATGCCCTTCGTCGAGCAGTTCTCCGGCATGTCCGGCGGGCCCTTCGGCGCACCGCTGCCGGGCGCCCAGGAGGCCTCCGGCGTCAACCGCCTGCTGCTGCTCTCGGGGCGCGACCCGGCGATCGGGTGGGAGGGCGGCGTCGGGTAACCTGGTCGCGCTGCAGCGGTCGGGCAGCGGTTCGGGACGTGGCGCAGCTTGGTAGCGCACTTGACTGGGGGTCAAGGGGTCGCAGGTTCGAATCCTGTCGTCCCGACGCAGCTCACGGGCCGATGGATCTCCATCGGTCCGTGAGCGTGGAGCTATACGTGGAGCGAGTGTCCGTCTAGCTTGGCTCCATGGCCCCGAAGCCTGGCGCGCGTCGACGTCAGCGCGGTGAGATCGAGACGCTCCCGAGCGGTGCCTTACGCGTCCGTGTGTACGCCGGGATTGACCCGGTCAGCGGAAAGCGCCACCACCTCACCGAGGTCGTCCCGGCCGGTCCCAAAGCCGCTACGACGGCCGAGAAGGTCCGCATCCGCCTGCTCGGCGACGTTGACGCCGGCCGGCAACCGCGGACGTCGGCGACCGTTGCGCAGCTCATGGCGCGCTACCTCGAGGTGATCGACGTCGAGGTGGCCACCCGGGCCGGCTACGAGAGCATGATCCGCACGCACATCCTTCCTCTCCTCGGAACTCAGCAAGTCGGGCGAGTCCGCGGTGAGGTGCTCGACTCCTTCTACGCGCAGCTCCGCACCTGCAGGTCCCACTGCCGCGGCGCTCGCGGTCTCGTCGACCACCGCACCCGTGTGCCGCACGAGTGCGACCGACGGTGCCAGCCTCATCAGTGCCGACCCCTCGGTCCCAGCGGAGTCCGCCAGACCCACGTCATCCTCAACAGCGCATTCGCGCACGCCGTGCGGTGGGAGTGGATCGGCACCAACCCGTGCGCCAAGGCAGTCGCGCCACGGGCAGCCAAGCCGAAGCCACAACCACCGTCCGCCTCTCAGGCCGCCCGCATCGC
>NZ_JBVPVA010001150.1:0-1110 GCF_055612215.1 Actinomycetospora sp.
GCCTCGTCGACCCCGTCGGTGCTCGTCGGCTCGCCCGTCACGGCGAAGTTGATCGGGTCGACCCGGTCGAGGACGGTGCGCAGCATGTCGGCGACCTGGTCGGTGCCCTCGACGGTCTTGATGTTCCAGGTGAACGAGACCAGGTCGCGCCAGTAGCACTCGGCGGCGAACAGCGACACCGCGCGGTCGACGTCACGCGCGGACAGGGCCTCCTGGAAGCTCGACACCCACTGCTCGACGCGGGCCCCCACCTCGCTCCCGGGACGGTCCAGAGTCTGGGTCACGACGCACCTACCTTCTCCTCGGGCGGTCCCGGTCGGTCCCGCGAGTATCGGTGACCACCGTCACGCCCGCACGCGCGCGCGGCAAGGGTTGCAGTCGTGTTGCGAGCGGCGAACCCCGCGGGCGTCCGCGGTCACACCCGCGGGCCACACCCGGCGTCGAGGGCGGTGGAGGTCCTAGCGTGGAATCCGTGACCGACTCGCCACCAGCTCCCGCCGCTCCGGCCGCCACGGTGCGTCGCTGGTGGATCCTCGCCGTCATCGGCGTCGCCCAGCTGATGGTCATCCTGGACAACTCCGTCGTGAACATCGCGCTGCCCTCGGCGCAGGCCGACCTCGGGTTCACCGACGCGCAGCGGCAGTGGGTCGTCACGGCGTACGCGCTCGCCTTCGGCAGCCTGCTGCTGCTCGGCGGGCGGCTCTCGGACCTGTTCGGGCGCCGGACCGCGTTCATCGTCGGGCTGATCGGGTTCGCCGGGGCGTCCGCGCTGGGCGGGCTGGCGCCCGGCTTCGGGCTGCTGGTCGCGGCCCGCGCGCTGCAGGGCGTGTTCGGGGCGGTCCTCGCCCCCGCCGCGCTGTCTTTGCTCACGACGACGTTCCCCGAGGGTCGCGACCGCGCCCGCGCCTTCGGGGTGTTCGCGACGCTGGCCGGCTCCGGCGCGGCGATCGGGCTCCTACTGGGCGGGGCGCTCACGCAGTACGCCGACTGGCGCTGGTGCATGTACGTCAACGTGGTCTTCGCGGCCGTCGCCCTCGTCGGGGCGGTGACGCTGCTGCCGGCCCGGCAGTCGCGGGAGCGGCCGCGCCTCGACCTCGCGGGCACCGTCAC
>NZ_JBVPVA010000413.1:0-7606 GCF_055612215.1 Actinomycetospora sp.
GCACCCTGGCCGCCGCCCGGGCGCCCGGCGCCGCCCCCGGTGCGCGGCGATCATGAGCGGGGCTGGGAGGAGGGCGTGGACGAGATCCCCGACGACGAGTTCCCCGTCCGCGACGACGGCGCCACGGAGGCCGTGCACGAGGCGCCCGAGCGCCACGACGCCCCCGAGCACCCCGGCGAGCACGAGTACCCGGGCCACCCCGACCCGCCGTCGGACAACCCCGACGCGCCCCGACCCGCCGTCGTGGCCCCCGACCCCGTCGTGGAATGGCGCGCCCACGCCCTGTGTTGCGCGTTCCGAGGACGGGGGGTCCCCGCGGACGTGGACCGACTGTCCGACGGCCGCCCCGTCGTGCGCGGCGCGTACCGGGCCGACCTGGTCGCCCTGGCCACCGCGTGGCGCCGCCCCGACGGCTCGCCGGCCGTCCCGCCCGACCTCGTGCTCGACGGGCCCCGGTTACGGCTGTGGGTCCTGGCCGCCGGGAGCCGACGCGGGCGTGCTTACACTCTCGGTCTCGACCCGCACGCACCGGCGACGCACGAGCCCCTGCTCACGGCGTGTCAGCGTGCGGGCCTCGGCGCCACTCTCGCCGGGGACGAGGACGAGCCCGTGGTCGCGATCGTCGGCCAGCGCCGACAGCGCCGTCTGGCCGAGCTCGTGGGAGGTCGGCCACGGACCCTCGTGGACGGGGTGTGGCCCGGATGACGGACTCCGGACGGGGCCGCGATCCGGCCGCTGACCAGCACCGATCGGTGGAACCACGCAGGGTGGACGAGAGCACGACAGCGGGGGACGACACGTTCTCGATGGCACGGACGCCGCGGTGAGGCACACTGGCGGCGAGCGGGGCACCCGACGACGGGCCGCCGCGAAGCGACGAGACGAGGCATGACTGGTGGCAGCGGGTAAGGCAGCGGCCGGTTCCACGGGGTCGAGGACGACACGGAGCGCAACCACGACTGCGCCCGAGCCCACGACGACCGACGAGGCACCGGCGCAGACCACCCCGACCCAGCGCGGGAGCACGACCGGCACGCGCAAGGGCAACGGCACGAAGAGCGCGGGTGGTGGCCGGAAGAACGGGAACGGGACGGCGACCCCGGCCGGGGACGGCCGCCGTCGGCTGGTGATCGTCGAGTCGCCGGCCAAGGCCCGCAAGATCGCCGACTACCTGGGCTCCTCCTACATCGTGGAGTCGAGCCGAGGGCACATCCGCGACCTGCCGCGCGGCGCCGCGGACGTGCCCGCCAAGTACAAGGGCGAGAGCTGGGCACGCCTCGGGGTCGACGTCGACCACGAGTTCGAGCCCCTCTACATCGTCACGCCCGACAAGAAGTCGACGGTCAGCGAGCTCAAGGACGCCCTCAAGGAGGTCGACGAGCTCTACCTCGCGACGGACGGCGACCGCGAGGGCGAGGCCATCGCCTGGCACCTGCTCGAGACGCTCAAGCCCAAGGTGCCGGTCCGGCGCATGGTGTTCCATGAGATCACCGAGTCGGCCATTCAGGCCGCCGCCGCGAACCCACGCGACCTCGACCACGACCTCGTGGACGCGCAGGAGACCCGCCGCATCCTCGACCGGCTCTACGGCTACGAGGTCAGCCCCGTGCTGTGGAAGAAGGTCATGCCGAAGCTCTCGGCGGGCCGCGTGCAGTCGGTGGCCACCCGCGTGATCGTCGAGCGGGAGCGCGAGCGGATGGCGTTCGTCTCGGCGTCCTACTGGGGCATCGACGCCGTCCTGCGCACCGGCAAGGCCCAGGAGCCGGGCAACACCCCCACCTTCAAGGCGTCCCTGACGGCCGTCGACGGGGCGCGGGTGGCGACGGGTCGGGACTTCGACTCGGCGGGCCGTCTCAAGAACGACGACGTGCGCCGGCTCGACGAGGCCGGCGCCGGCCGCCTGGTCGAGGCGCTGGCGAGCAGCGAGTACACGGTGAGCTCCGTCGAGGAGAAGCCGTACACGCGCAAGCCCTACGCGCCGTTCATGACCTCCACGCTCCAGCAGGAGGGCGGCCGCAAGCTGCGGTTCTCGTCCGAGCGGACGATGCGCACCGCGCAGCGGCTGTACGAGAACGGCTACATCACCTACATGCGTACGGACTCCACGACGCTGTCGGAGACCGCGATCAACGCCGCGCGCACCCAGGCCCGCGACCTCTACGGCGCCGAGAACGTCGCCGAGTCGCCGCGGCAGTACACGCGCAAGGTGAAGAACGCCCAGGAGGCCCACGAGGCGATCCGGCCCGCGGGTGACTCGTTCCGGACGCCGGGCCAGGTCGCGAACCAGCTCAGCGGCGACGAGTTCCGGCTCTACGAGCTGATCTGGCAGCGCACCATCGCCAGCCAGATGCGCGACGCGCGGGGCACGACGATGACCGTGCGCATCACCGCCCCGGCCGCCACCGGCGAGGAGTGCACCTTCACCGCCTCCGGGCGCACGATCACGTTCCCGGGGTTCCTGCGGGCCTACGTCGAGACCGTCGACGAGCTCGAGGGCGGCCAGGCCGACGACGCCGAGAGCCGGCTGCCGCGCCTGGAGAAGGACGAGAGCCTCACGGCGGACTCGCTCGACCCCTCCGGCCACGCGACCAGCCCGCCCGCCCGCTACACCGAGGCGAGCCTGGTGAAGACGCTCGAGGAGCGGGGGATCGGCCGCCCGTCGACCTACGCGTCGATCATCAACACGATCCAGGAGCGCGGGTACGTCTGGAAGAAGGGCGCGGCGCTCGTCCCGAGCTGGATCGCGTTCGCGGTCGTCGGGCTGATGGAACGGCACTTCGAGCGGCTCGTGGACTACGACTTCACCGCCACGCTCGAGGACGAGCTCGACGCGATCGCGTCCGGCAACGCGCAGCGCCAGACCTGGCTCTCGCACTTCTACTTCGGCGGGAACAACGGCGACGGCGCGGCCCTCACCGGGGACGGCGTCGAGGCGTCGATGACCCACCTGGGCGGGCTGAAGAAGCTCGTCGGGGACAACCTCGAGGGCATCGACGCGCGCGAGGTCAACTCGCTGCGGATGTTCGCCGACGACCAGGGGCGCGACGTCGTCGTCCGCGTCGGCCGCTATGGGCCCTACCTCGAGCGGATGATCGTCGGTGACGACGGCGAGGAGAAGAGCCAGCGGGCGAACCTCCCCGACGACCTCCCGCCCGACGAGCTCGACCTCGCGCTCGCCGAGGAGCTGTTCTCCACCCCGCAGGAGGGGCGCTCGCTGGGCACCGACCCGGAGACGGGCCACGAGATCCTCGCGAAGGAGGGTCGCTTCGGGCCGTACGTCACCGAGGTGCTGCCCGAGGGCGCGAAGGAGAAGCCGCGCACCGGCTCGCTCTTCGCCTCGATGACGCTCTCCGAGATCACGCTCGACGACGCACTCAAGCTGCTCTCGCTGCCGCGCGTGGTCGGCACGGACCCGGAGACGGGTGTCGAGATCACCGCGCAGAACGGGCGCTACGGGCCGTACATCAAGAAGGACAAGGACTCGCGCTCGCTCGACAGCGAGGACAAGCTCTTCACGGTCACCCTCGAGGAGGCCCAGAAGATCTTCGCGCAGCCGAAGCAGCGCGGGCGGGCCGCCGCGAAGCCGCCGCTCAAGGAGCTCGGCAAGGACCCGGTCTCGGGTGAGCAGATGGTCGTCAAGGACGGCCGCTTCGGCCCGTACGTCACCGACGGCACTGGCTACAACGCCTCGCTGCGCAAGGGGGACGACGTCGAGACCCTGACCGACGAGCGGGCGGCCGAGCTGCTCGCGGAGAAGCGGGCGAAGGGTCCGGCGCCGAAGAAGGCGCCCGCGCGGTCGTCGGCGTCGAAGTCCACGGCGTCGAAGTCCACGGCCTCGAAGTCGAGCACCACGAAGTCGAGCACCACGAAGAAGGCGCCGGCCAAGAAGACGACGACCCGGAAGTCGCCGACCACCTGACCTCGACACCCCCCCGAGGGGTACACCACGCATCTCCGACGACCGTCGGGCCTGCGCGGTGTGCCCCTCGGCCGGGGCCTACGACGAGGGCCGCCTCATTCGCTGGTGTAGGAGTAGCCCCCGGGCAGGTCGACGGTCTTCTTCTTCGTGCGGCTGTTCCAGGTGAACGGGCCCACCTTGACGCTGTAGGACACCGTCTTGCCCGACTCGGAGCGGGAGACGTTCCGCCAGATCGGGAGCGGTCCCAGACGGCGGTGCTTGCGGTAGTTGAGCCCCACGGGTCCTCCAGGGTCGGATGATCTCGGCGGCTCCGTGCCCGTTCCGCCGGGACCTCACGCTCGCCGCGAGTCCACGAACGTGCACGCCTCCTCCGCGAGGTCGCGCCAGGCGTCGGGGTCGACCGTCGCGACCGCCACCCACTCCTTCATCGGGCGCCCGCGGCCGGCGCCGAACGGGGCGCCCTGCCCGGACTCGACGAGGGCGCTCACCCGGGCCGCCGGGAGCTTCACGACGAGCGCGCGGTCCTGCACCATCGCGAAGATCGACCCGTGCACGGTGAGGGCCTGTGCCCCGAACCCGCGCCGCGTCGGGTCGGGCGGGGCCACCCCGTCCCGGTCGCGCAGGGCGGTGACGACACCGTCGAAGCACTCGTCGGGAAGCACCGCGTCAGCGTCCCCCGCCCGCACGGTGGCCGAGACCGCCCGTTCGTGTGATGGTCGGGGGATGGACGCAGGGGGCCCGCGCCACACCGACCCGCTCGCGGGTGCCGACGGCACCGCACCGCCGCCGCCCGGCGCCGACCCGACGGCGAGCCGCGCCCGCCCGTCCGACCTCCGGTTGCCGCCCGCCACCGATGACGACGCGGTCGCGGAGTGGATGGACGCCGACCGCGAGCGCGGCCTGCAGCCCTGGACCCCCGAGGCCCGCGAGGTGCCCCCGCCGCGACCGGTGCCGCCCCAGCGCCGCCACCGCACGCTGCCGCCGGAGACGGGCGAGCCGGTCGCGGTGCGTGGCGGACCCCCCGAGGACGAGCCCGTCTGGCGGCGGGAGCGCCGCGAGGAGGCCGAGTTCCTCGCCGAGTTCGGGGAGTGGCGGTCCGGCGTGACGACTCCGTCGAGCGCGGGCCGGCTCGGCGGGGTGCGCCTGGGAGCCCCGCTGCTCGTGCTGATCGCGATCCTCGTCGCGATCGCGGCGCTCGCGCTGCACCTGTGAGCGGAGCCTGTCGGACCCCTGGGGCATCATCGGCACCGTGAGTGTGTGGTCGCAGGTCGTCGGTCAGCCCGAGGCCGTCGCGGAGCTGCAGGCGGCCGTCGAGCACGCCGCGCGGGTCCGGTTCTCCACCGACGACGCGGGGGACGAGGCCGAGCGGCCCGGCGGCGCGATGACGCACGCCTGGTTGTTCACCGGTCCGCCCGGCTCCGGTCGCTCCGTGGCCGCGCGGGCCTTCGCCGCGGCGCTGCAGTGCCCGCGTCGGGGCTGCGACGCGTGCCAGGTCTGTCGCACCGTCATGGTCGGCACCCACGCCGACGTGCACGAGGTCGCCACCGAGGGGCTCTCGCTGGGCGTCAAGGAGATGCGTGCCGTCATCGAGCGCGCCGCCCGGATGCCGACGACGGCGCGGTGGCAGGTCGTGCTGATCGAGGATGCCGACCGGATGACCGAGCAGGCCTCGAACGCCGTCCTCAAGGCCGTCGAGGAGCCCAACGAGCGCACCGTGTTCCTGCTCTGCGCGCCGAGCGAGCACCCCGACGACGTCAGCGTCACGATCCGCTCGCGATGTCGGCCGCTGCGACTGCGCACGCCCGTGGCGTCCGCGATCGCCGAGGTCCTCGTCGAGCGGGACGGCGTCGACGCCGAGACCGCGAGCTGGGCCGCCAGCGTGTCCGGCGGTCACATCGGCCGGGCCCGGCGGCTGGCGCGCGACGAGAACGCGCGGAACCGGCGCGAGGCCGTGCTCGCCGTCCCGCGCTCCCTGCAGAGCGCGGCCGAGGTGTTCGCGGCCGCGGACGGCCTCGTCGGGGCCGCCGAGGCCGAGGTCGTCGCCCTGACCGGGGAGCGGGACGAGGCCGAGCGCGAGGAGCTGGCGGTCTCCATGGGTGCGGGCGGGTCGGGCAAGGGCGTCGCCCAGGCCCAGCGGGCGGCGAAGGCGGCCGAGAAGGACCTCGTCACCAAGCAGAAGCAGCGCGCCACCCGCACGCGGCGCGACGCGCTGGACCGCGCGCTGGTCGACCTCGCCGGCTACTACCGCGACGTGCTCGTGCGCGGGTTCGGCGCCGCGGTCACCGCCACCCACCCCGACCGTGCCCGCGAGGTGGAGGCGGCGGCCCGGGACGGCTCGCCCGAGGCGGCGCTGCGCCGCCTCGAGGCGGTCCTGGCCTGCCGCGAGGCGCTGGAGACGAACGTGAAGCCGCAGATCGCGGTCGAGGCGATGGTGACCGCCCTGCGCGCTGGGTAGGTCGCCACCCCTCGACGGGCTGCTACCGTCGCGGGGGTGTCGTCATTACGGAACATCGGAATTGCGGTACTCCTCCTGGCGCTGCTCGTCGGCTGCTCCGCGGGGGCACCCGGGTCGCCGACGACACCGCCGGCCGCGGCCGCCTGCGCCCCGCCGCCCCCCACGGCCGACCTCGCGACGTCCGACGGCTGGATCGCCCGGCTCGCCGCCGAGCCGGCGGCCACCGGGCTGGTCGTCGACGACGGCCGCGGACACGTCGTCGCGCACGAGGCGACGACGCCGTTCCCGCTCGCCTCGGCCGCGAAGGTCGTGCACCTGGCCGCCTACGGCGCCGCCGTCGCGGGTGGGCGCGTCCGGGGCGACGAGCCCGTCGCGCTGGCCGAGTGGGAACGCTGGTTCGTACCGGGCACCGACGCCGGGGCGCATGCCGCCGCACTGCGCCGGCTCGGTGTCCCGCCCGGCGGGACCGCGACCATCGACGCGCTGGTCACCGCGATGGTGCAGGAGAGCGACAACGCCGCCGGCGACTGGCTCCGCGCCCGCCTCGGCGACGACGCCCTGCGTGCGGCCGCCGGCTCCACGGGCTGGACGGGCGTCGACCTGCCCTCCTTCTCCGGCGCGGTCGCGCGCCTCGCCCTGCCCGAGCAGGTCCCCGCCGGCCTCGGACGCCCTGAGCTCGCGGGGTTCGAGGCGGCGCTGGGGCAGCGGGTCGGCGACGACCCGGCGTTCCGCGCCGAGGTCGTCCGCCGCTACGCGGCCGCCGCGACGAGCCCCGGGTTCGTGGACACCGCCACGGGCTGGGCCACCACGACCGCCGCCGCCACGCCCACCCAGCTGCTCGGGGCCTACCGGGCGATCGCGACGGGGGCGGTGCCGGGCGCCGACGTCGCCCAGCGCTTCCTGACCTGGCAGGGCACCCAGCCGGGCCTCGGCGGCACCCTCGGCTTCAAGAGCGGGTCGTACCCGGGGGTGCTGACCTTCGGGTCCTTCGTGCGCCGCGACGACGGGTCGCTCGGCTACTCCGTGGTGCTCGCCCGCGATCTGCCGACGACGCCGTCGCTCGACCAGCAGACCCGCGGCGAGCAGCTCCTCGCGCTCGGCCCGCTGCGGTCCCCCCGCGCCTTCGACCGGCTGCGCTGTGTCGCCTGACCGACCGGTTGGGACGATGCCCCGGTGACGGACGACGAGCGCCTGGCGGCGCTGGAGGCGCGGGTCGCGGCGCTCGAGGGCCG
>NZ_JBVPVA010000706.1:0-1222 GCF_055612215.1 Actinomycetospora sp.
TTAGCGTGACGGGCATGGTCGTCCGGAACGCCCCCGTCATCACGCAGGTGGCCCACGACGTCGAGCCGGTGCGGGTCGAGGTCGTCGACGCCCACGACGTGACACCGCGGATGCGCCGGGTGCGGTTCCGGGCGACGACGGCGGGTGCGGTCGCCGCGCTGCCCGTCACCGGCCCGACCGACCACGCCAAGCTCTTCTTCCCCCTCGAGCCCGGCGGCGAGCCGGAGCGCCCGGAGATCGGGCCCCGCGGGCTCGTCGCGCCGCCGGCGGGCCGGCCGCGCCCGTACCGCGAGTACACGCTGCACGCGGTGGACGACGACGCCGTCGAGGTCGACTTCGTGCGCCACGGCGCCGGGCTCGCGGGCCGGTGGATCGAGGAGCCGGCCGGCGCGCTGTGGCTCTACGGGCCGCGGTCCTCCCTCGTCGCCGAGCCGCGCGACTGGTACCTGCTCGGCGGCGACGAGACCGCGCTGCCGGCGCTGACGCGCTGGCTCGGCTCGCTGCCCGCCGACGCGTCCGGGCTCGTGCTCGTCGAGGTCGCCGACGTGGCCGAGGAGCAGGAGCTCGCCGGGCCGTCGGGCGTCGAGGTCCGGTGGCTGCACCGCGACGGCGCCGAGCCGGGGACGACGACGCTGCTGGGCGACGCCGTCGCGTCGTGGCCGCGCCCGGACGGCGAGGGCCTCGTGTGGATGGGGGCCGAGGCGTCGGCCCTGCGCCCGGTGCGGCGCCGCCTCCGGGACCTGCTGCCGAGCGAGTGGATCGACCTCGACGGCTACTGGCGCCGCGGGGTCGAGGGGACCGGGTTGGGCTGACACCCATGTGAACGATTTTCGTCGTTCGGGCGACGAATTCCGTTCACCTGAGCGCAGCTCTCGCGAACTAGGACTCGCGGACGCGGAACAGCCAGATCAGCCCGAGGATCGGCAGGATCAGCGGGACGAAGCCGTACCCGACGCCGAAGTCGCTCCAGACGGTGTCGTCCGCGAAGTCCTGCGGGGCCAGCACGGTGAACAGCCCGACCACCACCACCCCGACGAGCTCGATCCACACGGCGGTGAGCGCGAGGCGCCGGAGCTGCCGGCCGATCGCCACCGCGGCCACGATGTACACCGCCGCGGAGAAGGCCGAGAGCAGGTAGGCCAGGGGCGCGACCTGGAACTGCACCGCGATCTGGAAGACCGCGCGGGCCCCGGCGGAGATCGCGAAGATCACGTAGACGACG
>NZ_JBVPVA010000779.1:0-2156 GCF_055612215.1 Actinomycetospora sp.
TCGAAGTTGCGGGCCAGCGAGTGCGTGGTCGTCCGGACCCGCTGCTCGAGCTGGTCGTTCTCCCGGGTCAGCCGCGCGTGCCGCTCGGCCCACCGGGCGCGGTCGTCGCGGTCGGCCCGGCCGTGCATCGGGTGGGAGCGCAGCGCGCGGCGCAGCGACGCGAGCTCCGGGTCCTCGCTCTCGGCGCCGCGCCGGCGCCGGGTGCCGCCGCTGCGGGTCGGCGGCTCGAGGCCGGTCTCGCGCAGCGCGGTGGCGAGGTCGCGGCGCCCCCGGGGGATCTTGTGGTCGACCCGCTTCGGGAGCTTCATGGTCCCGAGCGCGCTGACCGGGTCGGGGAAGTCGGAGATCGACAGGCGGCCGGCCCAGCGGTCCTCGGTGAGCACCAGCGGGCGCGGCTCCATCCCGCGCCCGGAGCGGTCGACGCCCGGGTCGAGCACGACGGCGAGGCCCGCGCGCTTCCCGCCGGGCACGGCGATCACGTCGCCGGTCCGCAGCGCCTCGAGCGACGCCGCGGCCTCGGCCTTCTGCTCCGAGCGCCCCTGCTTCGCGAGCTGCTTCTCCCGCTCGGACAGGCGCCGGCGCAGGTCCATGTACTCGGTGAACCCCGCGAGCGACTCCTCGCCGCCGTCCTCGCCGGCCATGGCCTCGGCGTAGCCCTCGAGGGCCTCCCGGTTGCGCTCCACGCGCTTGGCCAGGTGCACCACCGAGCGGTCGGCCTGGAACTGCGCGAACGACTGCTCGAGCAGCACCCGGGCCTGCGCGATCCCGAGCCGGTCGACGAGGTTGACGGCCATGTTGTAGCCGGGCCGGAAGGACGAGCGCAGCGGGTAGGTCCGGGTCGAGGCGAGCCCGGCGACCTGCGCGGGGTCCATCCCGGGCGTCCAGAGCACCACCGCGTGGCCCTCGACGTCGATCCCCCGCCGGCCCGCCCGGCCGGTGAGCTGGGTGTACTCCCCCGGGGTCAGCTCGACGTGGGACTCGCCGTTGTACTTGACGAGCTTCTCCAGCACGACGGTGCGCGCCGGCATGTTGATCCCGAGGGCGAGGGTCTCGGTGGCGAACACCGCACGCACCAGGCCGCGGACGAACAGCTCCTCGACGGTCTCCTTGAACGCCGGCAGCATCCCCGCGTGGTGGGCGGCGACGCCCCGCTCGAGGCCCTCGCGCCACTCCCAGTAGCCCAGGACGTCGAGGTCGGCGTCGGGCAGCGCCGCACACCGCTTGTCGACGACCGCCCGGATCTCGTCGACCTCCGCGGCCCCGGTGAGGCGCAGCCCGGAGCGCACGCACTGGGTGACGGCGGCGTCGCAGCCGGCGCGGCTGAAGATGAACGTGATCGCCGGCAGCAGCCCGGCGGCGTCGAGCCGCTCGATGACATCGACGCGCGAGGGCGGCCGGTAGGACGACCCGGAGCGTCCCGGCCCGCGGCCCGGCCCGGCCCCGCGGTCGTCCCGACGGCGCGCGCCGTCCCGCCCGCGCCGCGGCGGCGGCCCGGAGCGGCCGCGGCGGAACCCGCCGCCGTCGCGGTCGACCTCCGCGACGGCCTTCGCGAGTGTCGGGTCGACCTTCACCGTGTGCTGGTCGTGGCCCGCGCCGCGCTCCTCGGCGAACAGGTCGAACATCCGCGAGCCCACGACCATGTGCTGCCACAGCGGCACCGGCCGGGTCTCGTCGACGACGACGGTGGTGTCGCCGCGGACCTCGACGAGCCAGTCCCCGAACTCCTCGGCGTTGCTGACCGTGGCCGAGAGCGAGGCCAGCTGCACGTGGTCGGGCAGGTGGAGGATGACCTCCTCCCACACCGCGCCGCGGAAGCGGTCGGCGAGGTAGTGCACCTCGTCCATCACCACGTAGGCGAGGCCGTCGAGCGCCGGCGCCTCGGCGTAGAGCATGTTGCGCAGCACCTCGGTCGTCATGACGACGACGGGCGCGGAGCCGTTGACGGCGGTGTCGCCGGTGAGCAGGCCGACCGCGTCCGCGCCGTGCCGGGCGACGAGGTCGGCGTACTTCTGGTTCGACAGCGCCTTGATCGGCGTGGTGTAGAAGCACTTCTGGCCCCGCGCGAGGGCCAGGTGCACCGCGAACTCACCGACGACGGTCTTGCCGGCACCGGTCGGCGCGCACACCAGCACGCCGTGCCCCTCCTCCAGCGCGAG
>NZ_JBVPVA010000153.1:0-12447 GCF_055612215.1 Actinomycetospora sp.
GCCCTGGGCCGTCGCGGGGCCATGGCCGAGATGATGGCCGTCGCGAGCCTCGGCGGGCCGCCGCACCTGGTGGACACGCCTCCGGACCTGCCCGCGCTCGCCCACCTCGACGACGCGCTCGCCCGGGTCGCGGACGAGGTCGACCCCCAGCTGCGGGCGGCCGTCGCGCTGGTCTCGGCGCGGGCCGGCTGGACCCGGACGGCCTCCTACGCCTCCGACTCCGCGCTGTTCGACGGCTACGCCCACGCGGCCCTGCGCGGCTCGGCGGAGGACGAGGTCGTCGTCGGTCTCGTGCTGCTCGGCCCGGACGTCCACTACCGCGCCCACCACCACCCGGCCGAGGAGTATTACATCCCGCTCGGCGCGATCCGCTGGGACCACGGCGACGGCTGGGTCGACGAGCCGGCCGGGGAGCTGATCCACCATGCCCCGTGGCAGCCGCACGCGATGGCGACCGACCACCGGCCGGTGCTGCTCGCCTACCTGTGGTTCGACGACGTCGCGACCCCGTCGGTGTTCGTCGACGGCGGCGCCGTGGGCGCGGAGCCCCGGAACGACGACGCGCCGTGATCCGATCTCGGATCACGGCGCTGAGTCGGTAGAACACCTGATGTAGCCCCGAGGGGATTCGAACCCCCGCTACCGCCTTGAGAGGGCGGCGTCCTAGGCCGCTAGACGACGGGGCCCTAGGAGGAACAGCGCCGGGAACCTTATCGGACCCGTGGAGCGCCGCTCGCAGCTGGGGTACCAGGACTCGAACCTAGAACAACTGAACCAGAATCAGCCGTGTTGCCAATTACACCATACCCCATGGCGATCACCGAGCGTGACCCGTGGCCCCGCCCGACGACGGCGTCCATCCTAGAACACGACGGCGCCCCCGTCCGACGCCCCCCGGCCGCCCTCGCGTCGCCGCAGGTCACGGCAGGTCACCGCGGCCGCTCCGGCACGGGGAGGTGCTCGGTAGGCTGGAGTGGTTGGCACGCCCCACCAGTGCGAGGGAAGCAACACCCGTGAGTCCGAGTTTCGCCCCCCTGCCCGCGAGCGTCGACCTGCCGGCCGTCGAGCAGGAGATTCTCGAGCGGTGGGACAAGCGCGACGTGTTCCGCCGGTCGCTGGAGCAGACCGCGCAGGGCGAGCCGTGGATCTTCTACGAGGGCCCGCCGACCGCGAACGGGACGCCGGGCACCCACCACGTCGAGGCCCGCGCGTTCAAGGACCTCTTCCCCCGCTTCAAGACGATGCGGGGCTACCACGTGCCGCGCCGCGCCGGCTGGGACTGCCACGGCCTGCCCGTCGAGCTCGCCGTCGAGAAGGAGCTCGGCTTCACCAGCAAGGCCGACATCGAGCGCTACGGGATCGCCGAGTTCAACGCGGCGTGCCGGGAGTCGGCGCTGCGCAACGTCTCGGCGTTCGCCGCCATGACCGAGCGCATGGGCTACTGGGTGGACCTCGACGAGGCCTACCTGACGATGGCCCCGCGCTACGTCGAGAGCGTGTGGTGGTCGCTCAAGACCATCTTCGACAAGGGCCTGCTGGTCGAGGACCACCGGGTCACGCCGTACTGCCCGCGCGACGAGACGCCGCTCTCCGACCACGAGGTCGCCCTCGGCTACGAGGACGACGTCGACCCGAGCGTGTACGTCCGCTTCCCGCTCACCGACGGGGTCTGGGCCGGCGCCGACCTGCTGGTCTGGACGACCACGCCGTGGACGCTGCCGTCGAACACCGCGGTCGCCGTGGAGCGGTCCGTCACCTACGCCCGCGTGGCACGGACCGACGGTCCCGACCTCGTGCTCGCCGAGGACCTCGTCACGCCCGTCCTCGGCGAGGGCGCCGAGATCACCGCACGGCGCAGCGGCCAGGAGCTCCTCGGCTCGCACTACACCCGGCCGTTCGAGCTCCTCGAGGCCGAGCGCTTCGGGGCGACGGCCTTCCGCATCGTCCACGGCGACCACGTCACCACCGACGCCGGGACCGGCCTGGTCCACATGGCACCCGCGTTCGGCGCCGAGGACCACCAGGTGGCGCGCGCCGAGGGCCTGGAGATGGTCAACCCGATCGGCGCGAACGGCCACTTCCTCGACGACGTGCCGCTGGTCGGCGGCCTGTTCTTCAAGGGCGCCGACCCGACGCTGGTCGACGACCTGCGCGCGCGCGGGGTCCTCTTCCGCGCCGAGGACTACGAGCACTCGTATCCGCACTGCTGGCGCTGCCACACGCCGCTGATCTACTACGCGCTGCCCAGCTGGTTCATCCGCACCACCGAGATCCGCGAGCGCCTGCTCGAGGAGAACGAGAAGACCGCCTGGTACCCGCCGCACATCAAGCACGGCCGGTACGGCGCGTGGCTGGAGAACAACGTCGACTGGGCGCTGTCGCGCAAGCGCTACTGGGGCACCCCGCTCCCGGTCTGGCGCAACGACGCGGACCCGACCGAGCTCGTCGTCGTGGGCTCGCTCGCCGAACTCGGCGCCCACGCCGGCCAGGACCTCAGCGCGCTCGACCCGCACCGCCCCTACGTCGACGACGTGACGTTCCCGGCGCCGTCGGGCACCGGCACGATGCGACGCGTGCCCGACGTCATCGACGTCTGGTACGACTCCGGCGCGATGCCGTTCGCCCAGTGGGGCGCCCCGCATCACCACGAGGCCGACTTCGAACAGGCCTACCCGGCGCAGTACATCTGCGAGGCGATCGACCAGACCCGCGGGTGGTTCTACTCGCTGATGGCGGTCGGCACCCTGGTGTTCGACCGGTCGTCGTACGAGAACGTCGTGTGCCTGGGCCTGCTGCTCGACGAGCACGGCCGCAAGATGTCCAAGCACCTCGGCAACATCCTCGACCCGTTCGAGCTGTTCTCCACCCACGGCGCGGACGCGGTGCGGTGGCTGATGCTCGCGCAGGGCTCGCCGTGGGTCGACCGGCGCGTCGGCCACGAGACGCTCCGCGAGATCGTCCGCAAGGTCCTGCTGACGTACTGGAACACCGCGTCGTTCCTGGTCACCTACGCGAACGCCGCCGGCTGGTCGCCGACCGACCCCGCCCCGGAGCCCGCGGCCCGGGGCGCGATGGACCGCTGGGCGCTGGGCGAGCTGCGCGCGTGCGTCGCCGAGGTCACCGAGGCGCTCGACGACTTCGACTCCTCGCGCGCGGGCCGGGCGATCGTCGCGTTCGTCGACGACCTCTCGAACTGGTACGTGCGCCGCTCCCGGCGCCGGTTCTGGGACGGCGACGCCGCGGCGCTCGCGACGCTGCACGAGTGCGTGGAGACGGTCAGCCGCCTGATGGCGCCGTTCACGCCGTTCGCCACCGACTACCTCTGGACCCTGCTGCAGGGCGAGGGCGGCGCCGGGCTGCCCGAGGGCACGCCGGACTCGGTGCACCTCGCGCCCTGGCCGCAGCTCACCGCCCCCGACGACGCCGAGGGCGCGTTGCGGACCCAGATGGCGCTGGTGCGCCGCGTGGTGGAGCTGGGGCGCTCGACGCGGGCGGCGTCCGGGGTGCGGACGCGCCAGCCGCTCTCGCGGGCGGTCGTCGCCGCCCCCGGGTTCGCCGAGCTCGCGGCCGCCGCGGCCGACCACCCGGGCCAGGAGCGCGAGCTGCTCACCGAGATCGCCGAGGAGCTCAACGTCGCCGCGGTGGAGACCGCCGGCTCCGACCTCGTCGAGATCGAGGTCAAGCCGAACTACCGGGCGCTCGGCAAGCGCTTCGCGAAGCGGACGCCCGCGGTCGCCGAGGCCGTGAAGGCCTCCACCGACGCCCCGGTCGACGGCGTCCTCACGGTGACCGTGGAGGGCCAGGCGATCACGCTCTCCGGCGACGAGATCGTCGTGTCGGAGAGCCCGCGCGAGGGCTGGGCGGTGCGCTCGGAGGGCGGGCTCTCGGTCGGGCTCGACACCGAGCTCACCGACGCGCTGCGCGAGGCCGGCCTGCTGCGCGACGTGCTCCGGTTCGTCCAGGACGCCCGCAAGCAGCTCGGCTTCGAGGTCTCCGACCGGATCGAGCTGTGGTGGACCGCCACCCGCAAGGACACCGTGGACGCGGTCCGCCATGGTGCGGACACCCTGGCCGCCGAGTGCCTGGCCGTGTCGGTGACCGAGGACGAGGGGCCGGACGGGCTCACCCCGCTGCGCTCCGAGGACCTCGGCCTGACGGTATGGGCGCGCGTTCGCTGACCGTCAGGCGCTCCGGCGGACCACCAGCCGCGGCGCCAGCACCCGGTGCTCGGCGGCGTGCCCGTCCAGCCGGCGGCCCAGGACCTCGACCAGCGTGCGGCCGAGCTCGTACTTGTCGGTGTGCACCGTGGTCAGCGGCGGGTCGAGCAGCGCGGCCATGGTGATGTCGTCGTAGCCGACCACCGCCACGTCGTCGGGGACCCGGCGCCCGGCGTCGCGCAGCGCGCGCACCGCGCCGATCGCGAGCAGGTCGTTGAACGCGAACACCCCGGTCACGTCGGGATGGCGCGCCAGCAGCTCGCGGACCGCGGCCGCGCCGGCGGTGACCGTCGGCGGGCCGGTGACGACGTGCGCGCCCGGCTCGGGGTGCCCGTGCTCGCCCAGGACGGCCAGGAACGCCTGACGTCGCACCCGCTCCACGCCCACGGCACCGTCGAGCATGCCCAGCCGCGTGTGCCCGCGGGTGTAGAGGTGCTCGACGGCGGCGCGGGTGCCGGTCGCGAAGTCGGAGAGCACCGACGCGACGCCCTCGCCGGGCGCGCGGCGGTCGGCCACCACCAGCGGGAGGCGCCGGCCCAGGGCGACCAGGGACCCGTCGTCGAGCGCCTCGAAGAAGCCGATGGCCCCGGCCGCGCCGGAGTCGACGATGGCCCGGGTCGCGTCCTGCTCGGCGGCCGCGTCGGCGTCGGTGTTGTGGACGACGACGGCGAGGCCGCGCCCGGCCGCCGCGTCGAACACCCCGCGGGCCACGGCGGGGAAGAACGGGTTGGCGATGTCGGAGAGGACCAGCGCCAGCGTCCCCGCCCGTTGGGTACGCATCCCGCGGGCGAAGGCCGAGGGCCGGTAGTCGAGCTCCTCGATCGTCGCGAGCACCCGGCGGCGGGTGGCGGCGCTGATCTCGGCCTTGCCGTTCATGGCCCGCGACACGGTCTGGCGGGAGACCCCGGCGGCCCGGGCGACGTCGTCGATCGTCACCCGCACGCTGGGGTGCGGCGGCCAACCCTCACCCGCGTCACCCACGTCGGCGACCCTAGAGGTCCCGCCGGGCACCCGGAGCCGGCGCGACCTCGCGCACGCCCGGCTCGGGCCCGAGGGCGGCGGCCCGGCAGGCCGCGGCGACGCCGTCGAGCGCGGCGCGCGGGGCGAGCGCGAGCACCGAGCCGCCGAACCCGCCCCCGACGATGCGGGCGCCCAGCGCCCCGGCACCCTCGGCGGCGACGACCAGGGCGTCGACCTCCGGCACGGAGACCTCGTAGTCGTCGCGCAGCGAGGCGTGCGAGGCGGAGACGACCGGCCCGACGTCGGCGGGCCGCCCGGCCCGCAGCAGCGCGACCACCTCGTGCACCCGCGCCTCCTCGGTGACCACGTGGCGGGCGCGGCGGCGCAGCACGTCGTCGGCCAGCCCCTCGACCCCGGCGAGGTCCGCGTCGCGCAGCGCGGGCACCCCCAGGGCCTCGGCCGCGGCCACGCACGCGGCGTGGCGGTCGGCGTACCCGCCGTCGGCGAGGTCGTGGCGCACCCGGGAGTCGACGACGAGGATGCCGAGGTCGGCCTCCGCGAGCCCGAGCGCGACGTCCTCGCTCGCCATCGAGCGGCAGTCCAGCAGCAGCGCCGAGCCGTCCCGGCACAGCAGCGACGCCGCCTGGTCCATGATCCCCACGGGCGCCCCGACGACCTCGTTCTCGGCCCGCCGCCCGGCCGCCGCCAGCGCGAACCGGTCGAGGTCGGCGCCGCCCAGCGTCGCGACCGCGAGCGCCACGGCGCTCTCCAGCGCCGCCGACGAGGAGAGCCCCGCGCCCAGCGGCACCTCCCCGTGCACGACGAGGTCCCACCCGGAGGGCTCGAGGCCCGCCTGCTCCAGCGCCCACACGGTGCCGAGCGGGTACGCGGCCCAGCCGGTCGTCTCCCCGAGGGTCCCGACGGCGGCCGTGACCGGCTCGGTGCCCGGGTCGGAGCTCCGGACGGTGACCGTGCCGTCGGTCCGGCGTCCGGCGGCGACCCACGTGCGGCGGTCGATCGCGAAGGGCAGCACGTGGCCCTCGTTGTGGTCGGTGTGCTCGCCGATGAGGTTGACCCGTCCCGGCGCCGAGAAGACGCCCTCCGGGGCGTGGCCGTGCGCCGCGACGAAGGCCTCGCGGACCTCGTCGGACGCGCTCATGCCGGGACCTCCACGTCGGTGGCCGCCGCCCGCAGGCGGGCGCCCGCGACCTCGGGGGCGACGTCGGTGAGGAAGGCCCCGCCGAACGTCTCCGAACCGGCCAGGTACTTGAGCTTGCCCTCCCCGCGGTGCGGCGGGCAGATCTCGAGGTGCAGGTGGCCGAGCGCGCGCTCGTCGTCGTCGACGTTCACCGGGGCGCTGTGGATGCCCAGCAGGTAGGAGGTCCGGAAGCCGAAGTACGCGTCGTACCCGGCGAGGACCCGGGCGAGGACCCGGGCGAGGTCGTCGCGGGCGGCGGCGCCGAGCTCGGGCAGCGTGCCGACGTGGTCGCGGCTCCAGAGGTCGACCTCGTAGGGGAAACGCGCCCACGGGGGCACCCCGGCGAGGAAGTGGGTGCCCTCGACGACGACGCGCGGACCGCCGGTCTCCTGGGCGACGACGTCGCAGAAGACGCAACGCCCGGTCCGCTCGCGGTGCGCCGCGGCCGCGCGCTGCTCGCGCGCCGGGCGGGGCGGCACGTCGGGGTAGGCGTAGATCTGGCCGTGCGGATGGTGCAGCGTCACGCCGACGGCCTCGCCCTTGTTCTCGAAGGGCAGCACGTAGCCGACGCGCGGGTCGGCGGCGAGCGCCGCGAACCGGTGCGCCCAGGCATCGACGAGCAGGCGGACCCGCGCGACGCCGACCGAGGCGAGCGTGGCCTCGTGCTCGTCGGTGAACACGACGACCTCGCAGTGCCCGTAGGCGGGCTCGACCGGGACGAGGTCGGTGCCGGCGACGTCGGGCTCCGGCGGGGTCGTGGACAGCGAGGGGAAGCGGTTGTCGAAGACCGCGATCTCGAAGTGCTCGCGCGGGATCTCGGTCGCCGGGCCTCCGGGTCGGGTGGGACAGAGCGGGCACGCGTCGGCCGGCGGCTTGTAGGTGCGGTCCTGGCGGTGCGTGGCGAAGGTGACCCACTCGTCGTGCGTGGGGTCGTAGCGCCGCTCGCTCACCGCGAGGTCCCGAAGTAGGTGATGGCCCGGCCGTCGGGGAGGCGCTCCTCGCTGACGACGAGGCCCGGGGTGGTGGCGGGCCCTGGCTCCGGCGGGACGTCAGCAACGGCGCATTCCTGGCGCTCAGCGGCAGAACGGCGCCGTTCGCTCAACGGCTCCCCCGCCGGCCGCCCCCCGGATCCGCCCTCGTCCGGCGTCGTCATCGACCGCCCCCTCACCTCGGTACTTCATGCGCACTTGACGGCCGGCACCGCCGCGGGCGACCCTGTGCGCCACCTTACGGTAACGTTCACGGGAACCTTCTCGGAACACCTCGACGGCAAGGGGTCGCGATGCTGCGCCTGAACCCGGGATGGCTGGACTACACGCTCCTGGCGATCTACTTCGTGGTCGTGCTGGGCATCGGCGTCGTCGCACGCCGCGCCGTCGGGACGAGTGCGGACTTCCTGCTCGCCGGCCGTGCGCTCCCCGCATGGGTCACCGGCCTCGCGTTCGTCGCCGCCAACCTCGGCGCGACGGAGATCATCGGGATGGCCGCCAACGGCGCCGAGTACGGCGTCGCGACGGTGCACTACTACTGGATCGGCGCCGTCCCGGCGATGGTCTTCCTCGGCATCGTCATGATGCCCTTCTACTACCGCTCCAAGGTCAGATCGGTTCCGGAGTTCCTCCGGCTCCGCTTCGGGAACGGCACGCACGTCCTCAACGCGGCCGTCTTCGCGATCGCCTCCGTGCTCATCGCCGGCGTCAACCTCTACGCCCTGGCGATCGTGCTCAACGCGCTGCTCGGCCTGCCGCAGATCTGGGGCATCGTGCTCTCGGCCGCCGTCGTGCTCGTCTACATCGGCTTCGGCGGCCTGGGCTCGGCGATCTACGGCGAGGTGCTGCAGTTCTTCGTCATCCTCGCCGGGCTGATCCCGCTGGCGATCGTCGCGGTCCGCCACGTCGGCGGCTTCTCCGCGCTGACGGCCAAGGTCACGCAGTCCGCGCTCGGTCCCGAGGGCCTGCACGCCTGGCAGGGCACCGGCGTCGGGGACGTGACCAACCCGATCGGCGCCAACTGGGTCTCGATCGTCCTCGGTCTCGGCTTCGTCCTGAGCTTCGGCTACTGGACCACGAACTTCGCCGAGATCCAGCGGGCCCTGTCGGCCAAGGACCGCAGCGCCAGCCAGCGCACCCCGCTCATCGCCGCGTTCCCGAAGATCTTCATCCCGGCCGTGACGGTCATCCCCGGCCTCGTCGCGCTCGTCGCCATCCCGAACTTCGGCAACGAGAACGCCGGTGGCCTCGAGTACAACGACGCGATCCCCGCGCTGATCGGCCAGCTGCTCCCCGAGGGCGTGCTCGGCATCGCGCTCACCGGCCTGTTCGCCTCGTTCATGGCGGGCGTGGCCGCGAACGTGAGCTCCCTCAACACGGTCGTCACCTACGACCTGCTCCAGCCCTACCTCGCGAAGGGCCGCAGCGACCGCTACTACCTGACGGCGGGCCGGTGGGTGACCGTCGTCGGCGTCGTGATCGCGATCTTCACCGCGCTCCTGGCGTCGTCGTTCAACAACATCATGACCTACCTGCAGTCGCTGTTCGGGATCTTCAACGCGCCGATCTTCGCGACCTTCATCCTGGGCATGTTCTGGAAGCGCACCACCGGCTGGGGCGGCTTCTCTGGCCTGTTCACGGGCGTCGTCGCGGGCACCGTGGTGTTCGTCCTCGCCGAGGCCGGCGTGGTCGACTTCGGCTCGGGGATCGCGACCAGCTTCTACCAGGCCGGCGCCGCGTTCATCGTCGACATCATCGTCACCGTGGTCGTCTCGCTCGCCACCGCGCGGCCCGAGCCCGAGCGGCTCGCCGGCATCGTCTACGGCGTCCCCGGGGCGGACGGCGTCGTCCCGACGCTGCGCCAACCAAGGAGCGGGTCTGGTACCGCAAGCCGGTGCTGCTCGGCGGCGTCGCGCTCGCCATCACCGTCGTCCTCAACATCGTCTTCGCGTGAACCCGGGAGTCATCATGAGCGAACCCGTGGAGCCCGGCACCCCGCAGGCCACCGTCGAGACCGGCAGCCGGATGCAGCGGCTGTTCGACCTGCGCTACGTGATCGGCGCCCTGCTCGGCGTCTACGGCGTGGTCCTCGTGATCCGGGGGCTGCTCGACGGACCCGAGCAGCTCGCCCGCGCCGCCGGGATCTCGATCAACCTCTGGACCGGCGTCGGCCTCCTCGTCGTCTCCGTCGTCTTCCTCCTCTGGGCGCGGGCACGCCCGCTCGGCATCGAGAGCTCCGACGACGCCTGAGCGCCTCAGACCGCCGGGCCCACGTCCGGCACCGGGCCCATCCGCGGCGCCCGGCCGTCGGCGAACGTGATCGGCGGCAGCAGCGTCCGGACGGGGCCGGCGGAGGTGTCGACCTCGACGAACCGGCCGCGCTGCTCGTGCTGCGGGTGGGTGAGCACCTCGTCGAGCGTGCGACGCCGGGCGTTCGCGACCCCCGCCCGCTCCAGCCGCTCGACCAGCTGGTCCCCGGTCAGTCCCGCCAGCACCGCGTCGATCGCCGCGTGCAGCGCCGGCCGGTGCTCGAGGCGCGCGGAGCCGGTCGCGAAGCGCTCGTCGTCGGCGAGGCCCGCGTCGCCGAGGACCACCTCGCAGAAGCGGTGCCATTCGCGGTCGTTCTGGATGCCGAACACGACCTCCACGCCGTCGCCCGCCGCGAACGCCCCGTACGGCGCGATCGCGGCGTGGCTCGTCCCCGCCCGGACCGGCGCGCGGCCGCTGCCCGCCGCGTAGTGCAGCGGGAAGCCCATCCACTCGCTCAGTGCGTCGAACAGGCTCACCTCGAATGCCGTCCCCTCGCCGGTGCGTTCCCGGTCGTAGAGCGCGGCGAGGATGCCGGAGAACGCGTACATGCCCGCACCGATGTCGGCGGCGGGGATGCCCGCCTTCGCCGGGTGGTCCTCGGTCCCCGTCACCGACACCAGGCCCACCTCGGCCTGGATCAGCAGGTCGTAGGCCTTGGCGTCGCGGTACGGCCCGGTGGAGCCGTACCCGGAGATGCTGCAGTGGATCAGTCCCGGATGGTCCCGGCGGAGGTCCTCGGCGCCGAGCCCGAGCCGCTCGGCCGCCCCCGGGGCGAAGTTCTGGACGAACACGTCCGCGCCGGCGACGAGCTCGCGGATCCGGCTGAACTGGTCGGGGTCCTTGAGGTCCGCGGTCACCGACTCCTTCGAGCGGTTCAGCCAGACGAAGTGGCTGGAGAGCCCGTTCACGACGGTGTCGTAGTCGCGCGCAAAGTCGCCGCGCCCCGGGCGCTCCACCTTCACGACGCGGGCACCGAGGTCGGCGAGGTGGCGGGTCGCGAGGGGGGCCGCGACCGCCTGCTCGCAGGACACGACCAGGACGCCCTCCAGCGGCAGCGCCCTCGGGGACGCGGGGTCGGTCATGGCACCGATCGTGCCCGTTCCACGCGGAGTCCGCGCCTCGTCACGCTGCGATACTCGCCCGAACGGCGTCACGCGAACAGGTGAAGGTCGTTTCTCCGTCGAGTGGCCGCATCTGTCGGAGGGTGCGGCCGAACGGACGGGAGCGGCACCCGATGAGACGCAGTGCGCGCGCGGCGACGGCGATGGTGGTGACGTCGGCCTTCGGTCTGGCCGTGGTCGCGACGTCCACACCGGGCGGGTCCCCGACCGTGCTCGCGGCCGGGAGCCACCCGCTGCTCGCGGAGCACGACGACGACGGGTCCGGGTCGTCCCGCTCGGGGTCCGGTTCGGGGTCGTCGGGGTCGGCGTCGTCGGGCTCGGGGTCGGGCGGCGGGGTCCTCGACCTCGCCGGTGCCCTCTCGGGATCGTCGCACTCGGGGTCGTCGCACTCGGGATCGTCGCACTCGGGGGACTCGCACTCGGGCGGCTCGCACTCCCACACGTCCTCGTCGAAGTCGTCGTCCGAGGCCTCCTCCCCCACGTCCTCGTCCTCCATGTCCTCCTCGGGCGCGAAGTCCTCCTCGGGCGAGAGCTCGCGGACCGGGGTCGTCCCGCGTCTGCTCGAGAGCGCCTCGGGGTCGGGAGGAGCGGCGTCGTCCGGCGCCTCGACCGTCCAGGTGCCGGCGGTGAAGGTCCCCGCCGTCCAGGTGCCCGCGGTGCAGGTCCCCGCCGTCCAGGTGCCCGTGGTGAAGGCCCCCGCCGTGGAGCTGCCTGCCGTCGGGGTCCCGCCGGTGTCCGTGCCCTCCGCGAAGGTGCCGTCGGTCTCGCTGCCTTCGGTCCCCCTGCCGTCCGTCCAGGTGCCGTCGGTGTCGCTGCCGGCCGTCCAGGTCCCGCCGGTGTCGCTGCCGCCGGTGTCGCTGCCGCCGGTGTCGCTGCCGCCGGTCGCCCTCGGCCCCGTCGCCCTCGGCCCCGTCGCACTCCCCACCGTCATCCCGACGATGCCGCTCGCCCAGGCCGTGCCCCTCGTCGCGCCGGCCGACGTCCTCGCGGGCGTCCTCCAGACCCCCGCGCTGCCGGCCGCGCTGCCGCTGTTCGGGCCGCCGACCGGCGACCAGGGGGTCCTCCGCGTCGCGCACCTCTCCCCCTCCACCGGCGCGGTCGACATGTACGTCGAGGGCCCCGGCCTGCCGCTGACCCGCGTCGCCTCCGACGTCACCTACCGCACGCTGAGCAGCTACCTGTCGGCGACGCCGGGCGTCTACACGCTCCAGGCCCGCCCGGCCGGAGCCGCGCCCTCGACCCCGCCCGCCCTCACCGCCTCCGTCGCGGTCGGGCCGCGGTCGGCCCAGACGGCCGCGTTCGTCGACGTCGGGCCGGGTTCGACTCCGCAGGCCGAGGTCCTCGACGACGGCAACACCCCCGCCCCGCCCGGCAAGGCCCTCGTCCGGGTCGTGTCCGCGGCGGCCGGGGTCGGGCCGGTCGACGTCCTCGCCCGGGGCGGCGGCGCGCTCGCCCAGGGCCTGTTCTACGGCTCGGGCTCCTCGTACACCCAGGTCGACGCCAAGTCCTGGACGATGGACGTCCGCACCACCAACGGCGAGACCGCCGTCGCGACGGTGCCGGTGCCCAGCACCGCGGTCGCGACCGTCGTCGTCGCGCGGGACGCCAGGGGCGCGCTCGCGGTCACGGCGGTCCCGGACGCGGCCTCGGCG
>NZ_JBVPVA010001128.1:0-2838 GCF_055612215.1 Actinomycetospora sp.
CTCCTCGGCGGTGTCGACCAGTTCGGGGTCCACGGCGTCCATGAGCCGGTGGTAGACCTCGCGCGCGGCGTCGCGCAGCACCACCAGGATCGCGGCGGTGATCACGAGGCCGATGACCGGGTCGGCCCAGTCCAGGCCCAGGGCGACCCCTCCGGCGCCGACGACCACGGCCAGTGAGGTGAACCCATCGGTGCGGGCGTGCAGGCCGTCGGCGACGAGGGCGGCTGACCCGATGCGTCGCCCGACCCGGATGCGGTAGCCGGCGACCACCTCGTTGCCGACGAAGCCGATGAGCCCGGCGAGGGCGACCACCAGCAGGTGCGACACCGGTTGGGGGTGGATCAGCCGGTCGACGGCTTCCCAGGCGGCCACGACCGCGGAGGCGGTGATGGCGAGGACCACCGCGATCCCCGCGAGGTCCTCGGCGCGGCCGAAGCCGTAGGTGTACCGACGGGTCGCGGCCTTGCGGCCGACGAGGAACGCGATGCCCAACGGGACCGCGGTCAGGGCGTCGGCGACGTTGTGGACGGTGTCGCCGAGCAGCGCCACCGATCCCGAGAGCACCACCACCGCCGCCTGCAGGGCCGCCGTGAGACCCAGGAGGCCCAGCGACCACCAGAGGGCCCGCAGACCCTCGCGACTGGCCTCGAGCTCGCGGTCGACGCGGTCGGCGCTGTCGTGGGAGTGCGTCGGGAGGCGGTGCACCACCCGACGCCACCACGACGCGTGGCCGTGGCCGTGGCCATGCCCGTGCCGGTGCCGGTTCGCCGGTGCGCTCACGTCGCCCATTCTCGCCGCAGCGCGACCGACTCGTCAGGTGTCGCGGAAGGCCCGCGCGTGCGGGAACCCCAGGTGGTGCTGCGGGACCTCCGGTGAGGCGGTGTCGAGCGGTACCGCCGGGGAGCGGACCAGACCGAGCTGCGCGGTCTGGCGCGGGAGCAGCACGTCGGCCGCCCAGTCGAGCGCGATCCGCGCCCGGTTACCGGGCATCGAGAACAGGTGGTAGCCGCGGGCCACGGTGTGCGCGGGGCGCCCGGTGATGGGCACGTGCAGCGGGTTCGCCGCGGCCTGGAACCCCCCGAGGTCGACGACGAACCCCAGGTCGCGGTGCGAGTACTTCTTGCGGTGGCCCTTGCCGAACGACGCGGCGAGGTTGCGGCCGACCAGCTTGCCCTGGCGCACGGCGTGCTGGGCCGTCATGGCGCAGTACTCCCCGGGGCGGCTGGGGTCGGGTACCGCCGCCGCGTCGCCGCACGCCATCAGCTCCGGGTGGCCCGGCACCGAGAGGTACCGGTCGGTCACCACCCGGCCCTCCTGCACCTCGACCCCGAGGTCGTCGATCAGCGGGTCGGGTCGCACGCCGACGCACCAGACGAGCGTCCGGGCGGGCACGTCCTCGCCGTCGTCGAGCCGGACCCCGTGGGCGGTGGCCTCCTCGACGGTGGTGCCGGTGCGGACCTCGACGCCGCGCTCGCGCAGCACCCGGTCCGCGGTCCGGGCGAGGTGCTGGTCCAGACCCGCGAGCACGTCGCCCCGGCTGACCAGGACCCACCGGGTGGCGTCGTCGCCGAGCCCGCGGGACGCCGCGAGCTGCCGGGTGAACAGCTGGCCCTGGGCGGTGACCTCCGTGCCGGTGTAGCCCGCGCCGCAGACCACGAAGGTCAGCCGCGCCTGCCGCTCGGCGGGGTCCTCGCACATGGCCGCGAGGTCGACCTGGCGGATGAGGTGGTCGCGCAGGTAGAGCGCCTCGGGGACCCCGCGGAAGCCGTGGGCGTGCTCGGCGACGCCGGGGATCGGCATGACCTTGTGCACGCTCCCGGCCGCGAGCACGAGCCGGTCGTACTCCAGCTCGTGCCGCTGGCCCTCGGGGTCGAGCCAGCCCACCCGGCGGGCATCGGTGTCCAGCTCGTCGACCTCGCCCGTCGCGTGCTTGACGCCCCGGGGGAGCGCGTCGAACAGCGACACCGAGATGCGTCGCGGCTCGAGGATGCCCGCGGCGACCTCGGGGAGCAGGGGCAGGTAGAGGAAGTAGTTGGTCGGGCTGACCAGCACGATGTCCACCGTGTCGCCGGTCGCCCGCGCCAACGAGCGGGCCGCGTGGTACCCGGCGAACCCGCTGCCCACCACGACCACCCGGGGACGCGATCCCGTCGGACTCGAGCCGTCCACCCGCTGCGCGCTCATGCGCCCGACTTCCCCGGCGAGTGCCCGCCGCGAAACGCCACTCCCCCGCGCGGCCGGACGGTCCCCCGACCGGGACCCTGTGCGCGTGCAGTCGCTGCGGATCGTCCCCAACCTGCGGAGCTCGGTCATCGAGGAGAAGCCCGCGAGCCAGCTCGTCCTGTTCACCTCGCAGCTCGGCGACTCCGACGCCACCCTGCTCGGTCCCACCGTCCGCCCCTTCACCTGGACCGCGCTGCTCCGGGCGATCCGGGACCCCGACCTGGAGCTGATGGAGGTCGCCGAGCCGCTCTGGCTCGGCGAGTGGGTCCGGGCGCTCCGCTACGTCGTCCTGCTCAAGGTCCTCCCGCGACGACGGCGGGTGGCGGTCGCGACCTACGCGATCGAGAACCTCGACGCCCGCGAGCGTCTGAGCTACCGGTCGCTGGACCACCGCCCGCTGCTGGGCGCGGTGGCCTCCCGGCTGCTCACCGCAGCCGTCGGGGCCTCGCTGCTGCTGCTCGACGTCGTGGTCTACGGGACCTCGGGTGCCGCGGCGAACTACGAGCGGGCCTTCGGTCGGTTCCTGCGCCGCACGCGGACCGCGGTGCTGCCCCCGCGAGTCGACGCGTGCCGCGTGTGCGGCCCGGCGGTGTCGCGCGACGTGCCGCGTGAGCC
>NZ_JBVPVA010001160.1:0-3820 GCF_055612215.1 Actinomycetospora sp.
CCGTGGGAGTCGGCCTCCGGGGCGAGGGCGGCGGTGGTGCGGGTGGGGAGCCCCTGGGCGCCCGGGGCGGCGGGCGGCACCGGAGCCATCGGGGCCGCCGGGACCATCGGGGCGCCGGCGGGCAGCGAGGGGACCGCGGGCAGCGCAGCGAGGCCGTCCGCGACCGAGGACGCGGCCGCGCCCGACCCGCCGGTCGACCGCGACCTCGCCGCGCTGCCGGTGGCCGGCGCCGGCTTCACCTTCACGTCGACCTCGCACATCGGGCGCGCCGCCGACGACGGGATCCGCACCGTGCCCGGCGACCCGCCCACCACGTAGTCCTCGGTCGTTCCGATCTTCGGCTTCACCCGCACGGTGTCGCCCGGCATCGCGGACACCGTCTGGCCGCAGGACGCCGGCACCACCTTGGTGGGCGCCGGGGCGGCCGACGCGACCCCCGCGCCGAGGGCGACCGGGCCGACGAGCAGACCGCCCGCGACGGCGGCCGTGGTGACGAGACGTGCGACAGACACCATCGCGGGGGACCTCCGAGAGCACTACCCGCCCGCCGTCGCACCGTGAGCGCCGGTCGGGACTCCGACGCCGGGACCAACGACGGGGTCAGCCGTTGGTGATGCCGTCCCTGTCCTCGAGGTCGCCGCAGGCGCAGGATGGTGATCCCCACCACCCTCGGAGGCCCCGTGCCGGACATCCCGGTCAGCGACGTCGACCTGTTCGCCGACGACGCCCGCGTCGACCCGTACCCCGTCTACCGGACGCTACGAGACCTCGGACCCGTCGTCGAGATGTCCCGCCACGGCCACTACGCGCTGCCGCGCTACGCCGACGTGCGTGCGGCGCTGATGGACTGGCAGACGTTCTCGTCGGCCAAGAGCGTGTTCGTCGACGAGACCATGAACGCCCAGCTCGAGGGCATCACGCTGTGCAGCGACCCGCCGGACCACACGATGATGCGCGCGGTCCTCGGTCGTCCGCTGCGCCCCGACCGGATGCGCGAGATCACCCCGACGATCGAGGAGGAGGCCGACCGCGTCGTCGGGAAGCTCGTGGACCGGGGCCGCTTCGACGTCGCCACCGAGCTGGCCGAGCACCTGCCCTCGACGGTGGTCTCGCGCCTCGTCGGCCTCGGCGAGGGCCACCGCGGAAAGATGCTGGAGTGGGCGGAGGCCATCTGGGACGTCCAGGGGCCCGCCAACCAGCGTTTCCAGGACGCGTTGCCCGCCGTCGAGGAGTTCCTCGCCTACGCGCAGAACGAGGCCGTCCCCGGCAACATCGACCCCGACGGCTGGGCCGCGCACCTCTACCAGGCGGCCGACCGGGGTGAGCTGCCCCGCGAGAAGTGCCCGGTGATGATGCTCGACTACGTCACCCCGAGCCTCGACACGACGATCCTCGGGATCACCTCGATGATCGCGCTGTTCGCGGCGCATCCCGACCAGTGGGACCTGCTGCGTGCCGACCGCTCCCTCGTCCCGCACGCGATCAACGAGTCGTTGCGGATGGAGACCTCGGTCCCGCAGTTCACGCGCGTGCTCACCGAGGACCACGAGATCGACGGCGTCCCGCTGCCCGCCGGGAGCCGGGTCGCGCTGCTCTACGGCTCGGCCAACCGCGACGAGCGCAAGTACCCCGACCCGGACCGCTTCGACATCACCCGCCGCCCCTCGGACCACCTCGCGTTCGGTCGCGGCGAGCACGTGTGCGTGGGCATGCACCTCGCCCGCCTGGAGATGTCCGCGCTGCTCGAGCGGCTCGCCGACCGGGTCGAGCGCTTCGAGGTCGTCGCGTCCCGCCCCCTGCTCAACAACGGGCTGCGCGGGCTGGAGCACCTCGAGGTGACCGTCTCCTGAGGCTCACTTCCAGCGGCGCATCAGGTCGATCGCCGCCATCTCGCGGCGCGAGAGCGTGAAGTCGGTGATCGCGAGGTTCTCGGCGAGCCGCCCGGGGTCGGCCGACTTGGGGAACACGACGATCCCGCGCTGCAGGTGCCAGCGCAGGATCACCTGCGCCGGGGTCCGGCCGACCCGCGCCGCGACGCGCCGGGCGATCGGGTGCGTGGTGAGCCGGCCCTCGCGCAGCGGCCCCCACGACTCCGTCGTGATGCCGCGGCGCCGGTGGTAGCGCCGCATACCGCGGTGCGGGGTGCGCGGGTTGACCCGGATCTGGTTCACCGCGGGCACGACGCCGGTCGCGTCGACCAGCTGCTCGATCCCGCGCCGGCCGAAGTTCGAGACCCCGACCGAGCGCACCCGCCCGTCGGCGCGCATCGCGGCGAACGCCCGCCACGTCTCGACGTCGGCCTCGCCCGGGCGGTGGACCAGGAACAGGTCGACGTGGTCGGTGCCCAGCCGGCGCAGGCTCGCGTCGAGCGCCCGCTGCGCCGCGTCGTACCCGTGGGCGCCGTCGTCGAGCTTCGTCGTGATCCACACGTCCTCGCGCGGGACGCCGGCGTCGCGCAGGCCCTGCCCGACCCCGGCCTCGTTGCCGTAGCCCTGCGCGGTGTCGACGTGGCGGTAGCCCAGCTGGAGGGCCGTGCGGACGAGGCCGGCTGTGTCGTCGGCGGGCACGTGGTAGACGCCGAGCCCGAACTGCGGGATCACCGACCCGTCGTTGAGTGTCACGCGTGGGGTGTCATCCATCAGAATCCGATGATGACCGAGGACCTCGACGCCGTCGTCGTCGGCGCCGGGTTCGCCGGGCTCGCCGCCCTGCACCTGCTGCGCGAGTGGGGGCTGCGCGTGCGCGCCTACGACGACGCGGGCAACGTCGGGGGCACGTGGTGGTGGCACGCGTACCCGGGGGCGCACCTGGACACCGAGTGCCACGTCTACCAGTACGCGTTCTCCGAGGCGCTCTACCGCGACTGGGGCTGGAGCGAGCGCTACCCGGCGGGCTACGAGGTGCAGCGCTGGCTGCGGTTCGTCGCCGACCGCCTGGACCTGCGCCGCGACATCCGGCTGTCGACGCGGGTCGTGTCCGTGGTTCCCGACGACGGCTGGTGGGTCGTGCGGACCGACCGTGGCGGGACGGTCCGGGCGCGGCACGTCGTGGCGTGCACCGGGCGGCGGTCGGTGGAGCCGGAGGTGGACGCGAGCGGGTTCGCCGGCCTCGTCGTGCGCACCGCGGCGTGGCCGGAGGACGGGCACGACCTCACGGGGCGGCGGGTCGGGATCCTTGGGACGACGAGCGCGACGGTGCAGCTCGTGCCGTGGATCGCGGACCGGGTGGCGGAGCTGGTCGTCGTGGACACCGGGGCCCTCGACGTCGTGCGGCGGGTGAACCCGCTCTTCGGCTGGCAGGAGCGCGACGCCTACAAGGCCCGCTTCGCCGAGTGGCCCGGCGAGGTCGACGAGCCGGCACCGGACCGGGCGACGATGCGGGCGCGGACGGGCGACGCCCGCCTGGTCCCCGACGGACCGCCGGGGCGGGTGCTCCTCGACGACGGGTACCTCGAGGCGTTCGACCGCGGGCACGTCACGCTGCTGGACCGCACGGACGTGGCGCGCGTGGCGGCCGAGGGACTGGAGCTCGCCGACGGCCGCGTCGTGGGCCTCGACGTCCTCGTGATCCCCGACGACTTCGACGCCGGGCCGCCCGCCGTGGCGGGCCTCGGGGAGACGGACGCGCCGGGGCTGCACCACGTCGTCGCGCCGTGCCGTGGAACGGCAGCCGTGGATCTCCAGCGCCGGCTCGCCGCCGTGGTCGAGAAGGTCGCGGTGTCCGACGGGCGTCGGGCCGACGACCCCGCGGCCCTGCGCCGCGCACATCGAGACTCTTGACCCCTTGGTACTTCTCTAGGACCATCTGGTAGCTATGAGCG
>NZ_JBVPVA010000111.1:0-1358 GCF_055612215.1 Actinomycetospora sp.
CGCCAGGGGTTGCGCACCCTGGTGATCGACCTCGACCCGCAGGGCAACGCCACGACCGCCCTCGAGCCGGCCGAGAGCGAGACCACGATCGCGGACGCGCTGGAGAACCCCTCGCCCGCGATCCTCGCCTCCTCCATCGCCCCGAGCGCCTGGGACGACACCATCGACGTGCTCGTCGGGTCCGAGGACATCGAGCGGCACAACCACCCCGACCCGGGCTCGCAGCGGCTGGGCCGGCTGTCGCGCCTGCTCGCCGCCCTGCCCCGCGGGAGCGCGTCCGACGACGGCGGACCCTCCCGGTCGTCGGCGGGGGTGCGCCTCCCCTCCTACGAGCTCGTGCTCATCGACTGCCCGCCCTCCCTGGGCCAGCTCACCCGTTCCGCGCTCGTGGCCGTCGACCGCGCCGTCCTCGTCACCGAGCCGACGATCTTCGCCGTCTCCGGCGTGCAGCGCGCCTTCGAGGCGGTGCAGGCCGAGCGCGCCCACAACCCGCGCCTGCAGCCTCTCGGCGTGCTCATCAACCGCTTCCGGGCCCGTTCCGCGGAGCACGAGTTCCGGGTGAACGAGCTCCGCGAGCTCTTCGGCCCGCTCGTCCTGCCCGGCGTGCTGCCCGACCGCACCGCCGTGCAGCAGGCCCAGGGCGCGGGCGTCCCGATCCAGCGTTGGGACACCCCCGGCGCCCGGGAGATCTCACAGCACTTCGAGAACCTCCTCGGACGCATCGTGCGGGCCGGCCACCGCTCGCGCGAGCAGCGGAAGCCCCGCCGCACCGGCTGAACGCCGCGCGCGATCAGGACGGGCGCCGCCCGGCCACCGTCCGCGTCACCAGCCCCAGGAAGAGGTCCGCCTGCCGGACCATGTCGTCGGCGTCGCGCTGCCCCACCCGGCTGCGCGCCCCGGCCTCCACCGCCGACCGCGTGGCCGAGTGCGCCGCGAAGAACGCGGCCCACTCGCCGTACTCGGGGGCGACCGACGCGAGCAGCGTCCACGCGTCGGTCGGGCGGGCCGAGCGTCGCGTCCGGGCCCGGGCCGCGAGCACCGCGGCGGCCGAGCGCAGGGCGGACAGGTGCGCGAGCCGGAACCGCTCCGCCGGCGTGTCCGCCCGCTGCGCCTCGCGCAGCCCGTCCCGGGCGGACTCGAGCAGCGTCACCTCCGAGCGGGACGGCGGCGGCCCGGGCGGGCGCGGGCCGGTCGGCGCGGCCCCGGCCGGACGACGACCACGGGCGGGGCGGCCGCGGTGACCTCCCCGGGGCGTGGGCGCGTGCGCCAGGCCGGTGTCGAACAGGCTCGCCGACTCCCCCCGGGGGTCGGGCGTCGAGGCGGGCATCGTCGGGATCGTCATGGTGTCCTCCCGGACT